>JBLMXE010000488.1:0-8813 GCA_050257615.1 Chlamydiota bacterium
TCTTCACGGAAGAGATGCTGGCCAAGCTGCGTGGCTCGCTGGCCATCGGCCATACCCGCTACTCCACCGCCGGCGATTCCGCCCTGATGAACGCCCAGCCCATCATGGCGCGCTCCCACAAAGGCACCATCGCGCTGGCGCACAACGGCAACCTGGTCAATGCGCTGGAAATCCGCACCCGGCTGGAGAGCCAGGGCTCCATCTTTTCCACCAACAGCGACACCGAGGTGATCGTGCACCTGATGGCGCAATCCCGCGAGCACACGCTTCCGGAAGCTATCGCCGATGCCTTGCGCCAGGTGGAAGGGGCGTTTTCGCTGGTGATGGTCACGCCCGACCGCATTTTGGCCGCCCGCGACCCGCGCGGCTTTCGCCCCCTGGCCATGGGACGCATCGCGGCCACCGGCCCGGGCCGGCAGGACACGATCGTTTTCGCTTCTGAAACCTGCGCGTTCGACCTGATCGGCGCCCGCTACGAGCGCGAAGTTAAGCCCGGCGAAATGGTGGTGGTGGAGCCGGAAGGGGTTTTCTCAACCTTTTACGCGCCCGCCGAGCCGCAATCGGCCTGCATCTTCGAGCATGTGTATTTCTCCCGGCCTGACAGCCTGGTGTTCGGCCGTCCCGTGGAAGTCAGCCGCGAGCAACTGGGACGCACCCTGGCCCGGGAAGCGCCCGCGGACGCCGACATCGTGGTGCCGGTGCCTGACTCCGGCGTCAGCGCCGCCATGGGCTACGCCGCCGAAAGCGGAATCCCCTTCCGCTTCGGCTTGATCCGCAACCATTATGTGGGCCGGACCTTCATCGAGCCGCAGCAGCACGTGCGCGATTTTGGCGTGAAGCTGAAGCTCAACCCGGTGCGCAGCGTGCTGCAGGGCAAGCGCGTGGTGCTGATTGACGACTCCATCGTGCGCGGCACCACCAGCCGCAAGATCGTGCGCATGATTCGCCAGGCCGGCGCCGCCGAAGTGCACATGCGCATCTCCTGCCCGCCCACCATTTCGCCCTGCTTCTATGGGGTGGACACGCCTTCCAAGCGCCAGCTCATTGCCGCCAACAAATCGGTAGAGGAGATTCGGGAATATATTGGCGCTGATTCGCTGGCCTATCTCTCCGTGGAAGGCTTGAAGAAGGCCTGCGGCGACGGCGAGAAGACTACCTACTGCACCGCCTGTTACACCGGCAAGTACCCTACTGACTGGGTGGACGTGGAAGAAATCCAGCCTGCCAGCGCCGAATCGGACTAGCTTAAATTAGAACAGCACGTAGGGACAGCCGCCCTCGGCTGTCCGGGCGAGCGCAGGTCGCCTACAAGGAAAGAGTTGTGGCGCGGGCGTCCCTTCGACAAGCTCAGGGCAGGCTCCCGCCCGCGAAACTCGAAACTGGAAACTGGAAACTTGAAACCGCTTTTACGCCACTCCCGCCACTCGAAACAGTTTCATCTGCTCCTCGAACTTCACCCCTTCCAGCTCTAGCAGCCAGCGCTTGGCCGGCAATCCGCCGCCATAGCCGCCCAGCATGCCGTCGGAGGCTATCACCCGATGGCACGGCACCACGATCGCAACAGGATTATCGTGATTGGCCATGCCTACAGCGCGAAAGCCGCGCGGCTGTCTTACCGCCCGCGCGATCTCTGCATAGGTGCGGGTTTCGCCGTAAGGAATTTCGAGCAGAGCCTGCCAGCAGCGCCGCTGGAAATCGGTACCGCGCAAGTCGAGGGCAAAACTGAACTCGCGCCGCTGCCCCGCGAAATATTGTTCCACCTCGCGAACATAGGGACGCATCTTGCTGGCTGACTCCTTCCAGCTCGCACCTGCAAAATGGCCGTTCTTCGGTGGGAACACTCCCCGATCGAATTCCAGCAGCACCAGCCCGCGTTCCGAAGCTGCCAGGAACAGCGGCCCTACGGGAGATGAGGGAATTCGGAGATAATGAAGCGTTTCCATAGCCCCAGCCTAACACGGAGCTCTTTGCTGTCGCTCGCTGCACTGCCTCGCACTACTCTGCCAAACCTACCCGCCGCAACAGCTGCTCATAGCGCTGATCGGAGCGCACGCTGTCCAGCCGGGGGTCAACCTTCACCAAAATCATGCATTCCGACCGCCCTTCGTACGCGTTGTTGAGCCAGCGGAAGCCACGGTCCACCTGGCCCAGCAGGATGTAGCCGGCGCCCACTTCATACGCGCAGGAGTAATGCTCCACTCTCTCCTTGATGATAACTTGCAGCTGGCTGGCCGCTTCCTTCTTGCGTCCGGCGAGCGCGTAGACGCTTGCCCGGAATGAGGAAATGAGGGTGCCCTTGTCGTATTGAAACGCCAGGTCCGCGTGGCGGATGGCGTCCCCGACCCTGCCTTCCTTGGCATAGGCCATTCCCAGGAAGACCTGGGCGAAAGCATTGTCGGGCTGGGCGGCAACCGCAGCTTCTCCATTGGCGATGGCGAGATCGTATTTGCGCGACAGAAACGCCCAGAAAACCGTGTCGCCCAGGATCTCGGCGGAACGCGGAGCAAGATCGAGGGCGCGTCGCAATTCCTGCATACTGTCGTCGCCCCGGCCAACCGTGCCGTAATAAGCGGCCAGCAGGTCGCGCGCATAGGCATTGCTGGGATTAAGGGCTAGCGCCTTGGTGGCCTCCCGCTCCGCGCCCGCCCAATCCCAGTCGTAGTAGTAGTAAACACTGCCCAGGGAAACGTGCGCCTGAGAAAGATCAGGATCCAGCTCCAGCGCCTTCAGCGCCGCCGCCTTGGCCTGCGGCATGGCCTGGGGCGGTGGCCAATAGAAGATCCCCAGTTCAACGTAAGCATCGGCCATGCCGGCATGAGCAGGGGCGTAATTAGGGTCGCGGGTCAGCGCCTTTTGGAAATCTGCAATGGCTTGCTGCAGGTCGGCTTCGGTGTTCTTGTCGTAGTGGAAAAGACCCTGCAGATATTCGTCATAGGCGACCGGATCCAGTTGTCGGGGGCCGCTCCCGGGCGGGGTGGTGCGCGTCAGCTTGATCTTGACCTGCTCGGCGATGTCCTGCGCGATGTCACGCTGCAGGCCCAGAACGTCACGCAAGTCACGTTCGTAACGATTGGCCCAGACGGCGTTATCGGAGGAAGCCCGGATTAATTGCACGCTGATCCGCACACGATCTCCAGAGCGCAGTACCGAACCTTCGATGATGGCGTCCACGTGCAGTTCCCGGGCGATCTCGGGCACGGATTTCCGGCTGTGCTCGTACTGCAACACTGAGGTATGAGAGATGATGCGCAGATTACTGACCTGCGCCAGTTCAGTGGTCAGCTCTTGGGTCAATCCATCAGCAAAATATTCCTGGGCGGGATTACCCGAATCATTTTCCAGGGGCAGGATGGCCAGGGAACGCGCGGGGCCCGCGCCAGGGCTAGGCGCGCGCAGGGTCCGAACTCCCAGCCAGGCAATAGCGCCCATGGCGGCACAAATCAGTATCCAGAGGGCCCAGCGAGATTGGCGCGGCCACACCCTCGAGACGCTCGGCTCGTATGGGGCAGCTGCGGGCTTGGCCCCGTCCACGTCGAGAGAGCCGATAAACCGGTATCCCTTTCCCACCACGGTTTCCAGGAACTCAGGATGATCGGGGTCATCCTTCAGAGCGTGGCGCAGCTTACGGACAATGCTGTTAATGTTGCGGTCGGTGTCCACGAAGACGTCATCCGCCCACAAGCGGGCGGCGATCTCCTCACGCGTCACCAACTGCCCGCGCCGCTCCGCCAGCAGGATGAGCAGTTCCATTGGTTGCCGCTCCAGGCGAACCGGGCGGCTGCCGTCCAACAGCTGGTAGCCTTCCAGATCCAGCCGGAAACGATGCTTCTGGTCTGAAGTTGACGCCCCCATATCCCCGTTGGAGTGCCACTATAGCCGCCTTTACTTAAGGCTACAAGTGACGTTTTTTCAAAGGCTTATCTTCGACACCAAAAAATCACTACAAAAACACACAGCCGCCATTGACCGTCTTGGTGGTTCCCCGGCAGGGTGGCGGCAGTGCTCGCTCAAAGCGGGCAGCCCGCCCAAACAGGCGCAAATCCAAAGGAGGAATTTGACATGAACAGTTCGAACCTGAAGAAAAGCAATTGGTGGAGGCGCCTGTGCAGCGGTGCTTTCATTGCCCTTACCGTGGCCAGCCTGATGCTGACGAGCACCGCCGCCAAAGCCGACTGCGGCAATCTCGCCGGTTTCAAGCCAGGTGTGTTTTCCAAATTGCCACTTTCGGCGTTGCCCGCCACGGGACAGGCGGCAAGCACCTCGATCGTAGGTTTGTGGCACGTCACTTACTCGGCAGGCGGACAATTATTCTACGAAGCCTTCGACCAATGGCATAGCGACGGTACGGAGTTTGAGAACGCCAATCTTCCCGCTGTCTTGGGCAACGTCTGCATGGGCGTATGGAAACGAGTCTCTTCCCAGACCGTCCGGCTGTATCACATCGGCTGGAATTTTGACGGTAGCGGAAATTCCATCGGGACCTTCACCCTGAACGAAACCAACACCGTCAGCGCCGATGGAAAGACTTACCAGGGGACGTTTTTGTACAGAGTTTACGACGTGGGCGGCAATCTGCAGCAGGAACTCAGTGGCATGCTAAAAGCTACGCGCATCACTGTGAATTGACGCACGAAGGCGACAGCTGAAGTGAAATGCCGGCGAGGAGGTCTGCGGAACAGGAGCGCGGCAAACCCTCACTTTGTTTGCCCCACAACTGCCGCAGACCCGACTGCCGGACTTAGAAACATGGAAACTTCGGCGTCGCGCTTCCTGAGGCCAGCTTATTGAACACGCTCTTCTGCCGCTGCACGTATTTACCGTTGCTGAGCGTGTAGTGCACCCATTGCACCAGCCCGTAGCGCCGGCCAAGGTAATATTCCTCTTTGTCGCTGCAGTTGGCGTAAGAGCTGTTGCAGTTGTAGCGGTAACTGACCACCAGGGTCTTCATATTTGCCGGCAATGAGCCGCCCAGGCTGTAGTAATACGGTCCCCAGACCTCGTTGACCGCATACTTCAGGTTGGCCAGGCTATAGTTCTTGCAGCTGGTGTGAATCTCGTAATAAGTGTTGGGCACCTTAACCGCCGACCCGGGATAGCCGGCTTTGGCGCAGCGCGGCGCCAGGGGCATGTTGGTGTTGAGAGCAAATTTCTTGAAGGTGTGCGGGTCACCCCACGTCCATTCCGTGATCCACAGATAGATGTAATTGTTGTCGTAGAGCTGTATGTCCCAGGGATATCCCGACGCGCCTTTGGTCCAGTAGAACTTCGTGGACGCCTTGGTGGTGTAGAGGGGATTGGCGTTGCCCTGCAGGAAGTGCGAGGCCCGCAGGTCAGAGTCGAGCGTCATCCAGTCCAGCATGTCGTATTGGCCGGCGGGGCAACTGGTGGTTGACTCGGCGCGCATCCCAGCCTGCGAGAGCAAGGCTGCGGCCACACAGGACGCAGCTATCCACCTAAGAATTGAGCGGCTTACCACATGGCACCTCCAAGGGCGGGGAGAATTGATAGTGCTGGCCCGGCGGCCGGAAGAGACGGGTCCTGCTCTGGGGGTAGTGGTCCTGTCAGCGTGCAGGTCCGGCCTGCAGCTTGCGGAGTCAGATTACTTTCAGCGGTCCAGCCGGTAAGTGATCGCGGTCACAGACACCTCGTTTTTCTTCTGCAATTGGCATCGGCGAAGGCGTTAGCCGATGCCTCAGATCCGGACCAAGGGTGACGCGGCTCACATCCGTAGGTGATGATGGCTTGTATAGTAATTGCCTTTGGGGAGGCAACATGGGCCGAAAGACGGACAAATCGCGCAACCTGCAAAAGCGGGCCGAGGCGGTGATTCCCGGCGGAGTGGACTCGCCGGTGCGGGCCTTCCGGGCGGTCGGCGGAGAGCCGCCGTTTATCGTGCGCGGCCAGGGCTCGCGCATCTGGGACGCGGACGGCAACGAGTACATCGAGTACCTGGGCTCCTGGGGGCCGCTGATTCTGGGCCACGCCGCTCCCGAGGTGGTGGAGGCGGTGATCGCAGCCGCCCGCCAGGGCACCAGCTTCGGCGCTTCCAACCCGCGGGAGCCCGAGCTGGCGGAGGTGGTACTGTCGGCATTTCCGAAAATGGAGAAGGTGCGATTCGTCAATTCCGGGACTGAGGCCACGATGTCAGCCATTCGCCTGGCCCGCGCCTACACCAAGCGCAAGTACGTGGTGAAATTTGAAGGCTGTTATCACGGACACGCCGACGCGCTGCTGGTGAAGGCGGGCTCGGGTGTGGCCACGCTGGGCATTCCGGGCTCCGCGGGCGTGCCCGAGGAGTTCACCCAGTTCACCCTGGCCCTGCCCTTCAACGACGCCGAGGCGGTGGACCAGGCGTTTAAGAAGTTCAAAGGCCAGATCGCCTGCGTGATCGTGGAGCCGGTAGTGGGCAACATGGGGTGTGTACCCCCGGCCAAGGGCTATCTGGACGCGCTGCGCTACATCACCTCGCGCGACAACGCGCTGTTGATATTCGACGAGGTGATGACCGGCTTTCGTCTGGCCTTTGGCGGGGCTCAGGAGGTGTACGGAACTGCGCCCGACATGACTACCCTGGGCAAGATTATCGGCGGCGGCCTGCCGGTGGGCGCTTATGCAGGGCCGGCGGAGATCATGGACCTGGTGTCGCCCCTGGGGCCTGTCTACCAGGCGGGTACGCTGTCCGGCAACCCGCTGGCTATGGCGGCTGGGCTAGCCACGGTGTGCTACTTGCGTGATAACCGCGAAGTTTATGGGCGCATGGAGCGGGCGGCAGCCACGCTGGTAACCATGGTGGCTGAGGCGGCGAAAGAGGCGGCTGTGCCCATCACCTACAACCGCGTGGGCTCGATGTTTACCTGGTTTTTCACCCGGGGTCCGGTGACCGACTGGACGAGTGCTTCCAAAAGCGACACGGAGGCCTTTGGGCGCTTCCACCGCGCCATGCTGGAAGCGGGAATCTACTTGCCCCCTTCGCAGTATGAAGCGGCATTCCTCAGTGCTGCCCACACCGATGAAGATGTGAGGCAGACAGTAGCCGCGGCCCGAGAGGCGTTTACCATGGTGGAAGCGAAGTAATTGAAGATTGAATGAATGAAGAATGATGAATGAAGCCATCCCATTCAGACCTGTTTTCCCAATTCAGCAACCCCGCACCTTCGTACGTCCCCTAAGTTTCTCCCGCCCCATTAACGCCGCCCTATAAGGGAGAAAGGCGAGGATTCTCGCCGTGGGTGGTGTCATGGAGTCGCCAAGGTCCTCTCTGGAGCACACGCCGACCGGAGATGCTGCCTTCCCGCAGCCCGTGGATCCGATTGCCAACGCCGGGAAACCATTGCCCTTAAGCGGGCCGGAACGACGCGCTCGCGTGCGCGTGCTCTCACAGCTTCCTCTAAGCGTAAAGTTCGGCGGCATTTACGAGACGATGGCGGAATCCGCTAACCTCAGCGCCCGCGGCATGTTCTTTGTGCTGCAGCAGCGGCTGGAGGTGGGTTCCGTCGTCGAACTCATCTTTCGGCTGCCTCGAAGGGTGATCGGCGTTGATGGTGTCTGGCTGCGCTGCCCTGCCGAGGTGGTGCGCCTGCAAGAAGGTCTGCCGGAAGGCAAGTTTGGCATCGGAGCCAGGATTACTAGCTACGACGTATTCCGTGTGTCGTAATTGACGATTGAAGATTGAAGAATGACGAATGAAAAAGCAGCTCTCAGCTATCAGCCATCAGCTCTCAGAGTGCACTCAAATCTGACAGCTGATAGCTGATGGCTGACAGCTTGGGTTTCAATCGTCAATCATCAATCTTCAATCGTCAATTATTACGCTCCATCATCTCCGGCACGGTTACAAACTGATATCCCTGGTCGCGGCAGCGGGAGACGATCCGGTCTACGGCGCTGACGGTGAAGGAGCGGTCCACGCCCAGGTGGCGGTGACCGCCGTCATGCAGCAGAATGACCTCGCCGCCTTCCACGCTGCCCATCACCTTGTTTTCGACGTAAGCGGCGGATTTGGCCTGCCAGTCCCAGCCGCTCACGCTCCATAACACCGGCACCAGGCCACAACGCCGCACGGCGCGCAGAGCCTGGGGCGTGCGTCCGCCAAAAGGGGGGCGAAAAAGGTTGGAGTGCGTCCCGACAGCCTGGTCCAACGCCGCCGCGCAGCGCCTGATCTGCCTTTCCGCTTCGGCGGGGCGCACCAGAACCAGGTTGGGATGATCCCAGGTGTGGTTGCCGATGACGTGCCCGGCGGCCGCTACCTGCCGGGCCAGGTCGGGCCGCTGGGCGACAAAGCTGCCAATGAGGAAAAAAGTAGCCCGCACCTGGTGCCGATCCAACACCTCCAGCAGGCGCGGGGTCCAGGGATCATTAGGGCCGTCGTCGAAGGTCAGGGCTAATTGGCGCGAATCCTGGCCAACCCCAATAAACGTGCGCCCGAATAACTGTGAACGCGGCGCCATGGTGTTATAACCCGCGGCGCCCAGGGCAGCCAGGCCGGCGGTGGCAAGCACTCCGAGCATGGGGAGATTGTAAATGCTCGCCTTCCGGGGTGCTTTTCTTCCAATTGCCTCCGGGGCGAAGGCGAGATATCCTGCCAAGCGATCCGAAAAATCTGCTGAACTCATGGCTAACCTTTTCGAGCTTCCCCGATACATTGCGGTCGAAGGTCCGATTCGGGTGGGCAAGAGCACGCTGGCGCGGATTCTGGCCGAGCGGCTGAACGCGCAGCGGGTGGCGGAGCCCGACGACAACCCCTTTCTCAAGGCGTTTTACGATGGCGAACCCGGAGCCGCCTTCCAGGCGCAGTTTGCCTTTCTGGCCAGCCG
>JBLMXE010000489.1:0-8351 GCA_050257615.1 Chlamydiota bacterium
GTGTTGTGGCTCAGACTGCCTGAAGTCGCGGTGATTGCCACGGCATAGGTTCCCGGTGGTGTGGTGATGTTGGGAGATGATCCGCTCCCACCACCGCACGACAACCCTAACGTTAATGCCAAGATGATCGCAGGCGCGGCAAGGACGCCTCCCCGCGGGCGAGTGCGCAGCCGCAGCAAGGCCAGGCCCAGAGCCATGGACGTCCACAGCCAGGGCATGGCTCCCGGGGACACAGCCCGGCTGGCCATCACCTGGAAGGTCGCCACTTCCACCGTAGCCATCTGCGTGCCGCTGCCGCCAATCTGCACCGAAGGGGGCAGAGTGCAGGTCGGCGCCAGAGCCACCGCCGGGCTCACGCGGCAACTCAAGTTCACTGTTCCGGTAAACGATCCAATAGGTGTGAAGGCAAGGCTAAAACTGGTGGTTTGTCCCGCGGTTATGGTCCGCGAAGTGGGTGAGCCGGAAGCCGGTCCCATGGTGAAATCCGGCGTCAAATTGGTGAACGCTTTCAGCGCCACGCTGGTCGTGCCAGGGCGATGGATGGCCCAGCTCGGATCTAGCATGATTGTGTCGGTCCACTGCTGCCCGTCCGGGCTGATGTAGCTCTGTCCAGGGCTCACCGCGGGAGCTTGAGAGATAGGAATGGGCCAGTTATATCCCGGGGTAGTTAACTCGAGCTGGACGGTGAACTGCTGGCCTTGTGCGAGCGCTACTGGAGCCGGCAGCTCGACTGTGTGATACCCTGCCGAGGGAAAAACGCCGTTGGCCTGTCCTGCCAGGGTGTTGCCGGTAAAGACATAAATTGAGTACGGGCTGCTATTACTGGCTACGTAGGTGGCGACGGCCCGCAATTCTTCATTGGCGGCAGCGGTAAAAACATTCTTAAACCACCCTGTCGTACTGTTGAATCCCCTACTGTCCACCCATCCCAGGGGATCATACTGATACTGGCGAGTGTAGTTCGTCACGGGCTGAACCGTCTCGATGACCCACGAGTCTCCCGTCGCGAGCATCTGGTCGTAATATGAAATCCAGAAATAGCCGCTGTCGCCCCATGATGCTCCAAAACTATTCTTGGCCAGGAATGCTCCGTCACCGGGAGGAGGTTTCAGGAACTTACTGGCGGGATAATTGTCATCCCATCCGGCCAGGGTCACGGCATGGCCAGCGTTGACGGGTGTAGATCCGTCGTAGTAGTAGGAATAGGTCGCTGGATTGTAGGCGCCATCCGACCACAACATTCCCGTCCACACGCCGCCATATTGCATGAAAGCGTTCTTCAGCGCGTCATTGTCGGTGGCGTTCTGGCGCGGCGCCAATTTCGTAATGTCCTGCACGTGCTTTTGTACGGACGCTCCGGGCGGGAATGGGGGAGAGGTGTTGGTATCGGTGGGCTGGTAAGGATCGTCGGATTCAATCACCGGGCCGGCCTGGAAGGAGGAACTACCCCAGCGTGCCAGGTAAGCCAACGCGGAATCGACAAAGCCGCCGCCGCAGGGACTGAAACCGATGCCGCTCAAATCTTTGAGATTGTTCTCCGAGAAGTCCCAGGTTTCGGCGGGCAACAGGACCGACTCCAGAGAACCATAGGCGGCAAAGGCCCAGCAGGCTCCGCATGAGCCCTGGTCCTTGACGGGAGTCATCTTGCCGGCACGCAGATCGTAACTCGCCGGGAACGAGACCGCAGACAGGGCTAGCGGCTGGCCCTGCAGGTGTGAAGAATCCAGCGGGCTGGGGATTAAGCCGAGTCCATGACCATCGGCTGTGGTCATGGGACGGACAATTCCTCGTGCGCGCTCCTCGAGATACTCGACGAAGCGCGGGTTGAAGGGGGCCGCTGATGGCACCTCCCTTCCGACGATCACTTCGCGGGCCGCGGCCTTAGGCCGGTTGACGATTTCGGTCTCCGGGCGCGACTCATTGCTCTGGGCAAATGCGGCGCCTGCCGCGAGCACCAGAGTTACGAACCAGAAAATCCGCCGCCCTAGACGGGAGATAAACAAGACCATGGCGAGACACACTCTTCTGATTCATTACTAGCTGAAAGCCCATGGCGTAAGCAGGGAGCCGAGGTGAGACGGTCCGTTGGTGTTTCCCTTTTCAAACCGGATTTCGTCGTGGGAAAGGTTGACCGCCAGTCGCTTGTCGCTAGTTCCGGCTTGCAGATTGGGGCCCAGAGCAACGCACCCCTTGCTCTGGCGCGCTTTGTAGCCCCCCTGGATAGGGCAAGAATCGCCCCAAAACAAAAAATGTAATGGATTTTGTACTGGAATCCTGCGAAGACCGCGAATCAAGCGAAATGAGCCAGCACCCGAATGATAATTTTAAGTAACTTACTTGCTGTCAACTACTTGCGGACTGGCGGCGAAGAACGAGTCCTACCTGAGGAGCCATTCTTTTGCCCCGCACATAACCTGCCACATCGTCTTCGAATCCTCTCGGCAGTGTGAGTCATGCCTACGGTGCTGCGAGCCGCAGAACGACCACGCGGTATCTCCGCGTGCCGTAGATAAGCGCCCTTGCTGGCGCGGTCTACCTCGACGCTGCATGTGATCCGGACCGCCCGCGCGGCAGCCAGCGACGGACTTACACGGCGCCAAGGTCCCGTCGACTGCGGCTCTGACGTGCGCTTCCTGCGCTGGAAGCTTGGTGCCATCAGCCATGCGCACTCCTGCCCTGGAAGGTTTTTCTATAATGGTTCTGTTTCAGCCGCCCACCCAGCACTTTCGTCCTGGGCTTTCCTGTTCCGCCCTGACGGCCTGGGTCAATGGCGTGGAAAGCGAATCTTCTCTCCTGAGATTACCCTCTGACGAACTCGATTAGTGGCAGGCACGGTAAAGAACCGCGGCGTTTAACCTTTGAGACGCTTGTTATAATCCGCACTCGAGACTGACGGCGAAGAAAAGCATGTTACTTCAGCCACTGCAAAACGAGAATTTGCGCTCGGTGGTGCAACACTGGCGGACAGACGGTCTGGAATTCCTGCGGGTGGACGTCCCCAAGATCATCGTCATCATAGTTCTCGCTTTTGTGCTGATTCGGCTGGTGAAGGGGGTGATCAACCGACTGCTGGCCTTCAGCCGTCATGAAAGCGGGGTGCGTGCCCAGCAGTTGCGCACCGCGGCTGGGGTGATCGGCAGCGTAGGCACGTTCGTTATCGTCTTTCTGGCGCTGATGCAGATTCTGCCCGTGCTGGGCGTGAACATGGGGCCGCTGCTGGCCAGCGCGGGCGTGGCGGGGCTGGCCATCGGCTTCGGCGCGCAGACCCTGGTCCACGACGTGATTAACGGCTTCTTCATCCTGCTGGAGAACCAGTACGCGGTGGGCGACGTGGTGCGGGTGGCAGGGGTAAAGGGCACGGTGGAAGCCATGACCATGCGCAACACTACGCTGCGCGATGACGACGGCACGGTGCACATTGTGCCCAACAGCGAGATCAAAATTGTTTCTAACCTGACGCGGGACTGGGCGCAACTGGCGCTGCACATTTCGGTAGCTTACGGCGAGAACAGCGACCAGGTGGTGAAGCTCCTGCAGGAGGTGGCGCAGGAGGTGCGCAACGATCCAGCCTTCCGCGACGACATTGTGGCTGACCCGCAGGTGCCGGGCATCGAGCGCGTGGCCAACGGCGAGGTGGATTATCTGATGCTGGTGAAGACTTTGCCCAACCGCCAGTACGGAGTGAGCCGCGAACTGCGGCGGCGCATCAAGGAATGTTTCCAGAAGAACAACATTCAGGCGGGAAATCCGGCGCGGGTTTATGTAATGGAGGGAGCGCCGCCGGGAACGCCACAGTAAAGGATCGCCAGCGGCTGCAGAGGTTCGCGGGCGAGGGCGCCCGCGCCACAAAATTGGTAATTGAGCAAGTTGTAATTGGTAATTTAGGAGCCAGCCTTGCTAAACGACGGAGCAGGCAATTTACGAGGGCTGGAACGGGTTTCGACACCGCGTCGCGGGCGGGTTAGTTGGTGGCAGAATCGCTGAGGGCGACCCGCGCCTGGCGCGCAATGAGCAGGAATCCCCTGGTTTGAGCGTCCCGTTGCAGGTCTGCCAGCTGCTGCCGCCCGTTCTTCCGGCCAGATTTGAGTTCCAGTTCGCCTAAGCGCAAACGCGCTTCCAGTTCATACGGAACATAGCCGTAGCGCGTGGCTTCGGAATGCAGAGCTGTCAGAATCTGTTCTGCTTTGGCGGTTTGACCCATCGCCGCCCTGATGCCGGCAGCCGCCAGCAGAGCCTGGAAGCCCCCTCCCCGGTCCCCACCGTGCCGCGAAAGAGCGGTGGCCTGGTCACTGGCCGCTTGCGCCTGTTTGGTTTTGCCCTGCGCCAGCAAAGCGCGGCTCAGCACAGCGTAGGAGATGGCGCCACTGTCGGCTACTTTTCGTTTATCAAAGACGGCGGCCGCGCTCGTCGCCAGCGACTCGGCTTCGGCGGCGTTGCCTTGTTCCAGCGCGATCTCAGCCAGCTGCAGTCGGCTGACGGCAGTGTCGAACTCATTGTTGAGTTGCTGGCGAAGGGCGATCGCTCGCAGAGTCAAGCTGCGCGCGTCCCCCAGGCGATCTCTCGCGAGCATCACGGTCGCCAGATCCATCCAGCAGTACCCCAGTCCTGGTTTGTAGCCAATTTGCTGCTTCAGAGCCAAGGACTCCTGGAACTTCTGGTCAGCCGCGGAAATCTCTCCCTGTGCAAACAGCACCTCTCCCAGATTGGTGAGCGCAATGGCTTCACCGAAGCGGTTCCCGAGAGAATGAAATGTTTGCACCGCCTGCTGTTTGACGCGGGCCGCCGCCGGCAGGTCGCCCATGCCGAGCAGCACATTGCCCATGTCATCCAGATCGGCGGCCACACCCCGTTCATCGCTTATGCTGCGCTGGATGCGGAGCGCTGTATCCAGATACCCCTTAGCCTGCTGCAGCTTGCCTTGGTCGTGCAACAGCATGGCGAAATTGTGGGAACAGGACGCAACCCCTTCCAGAGCTCCAATACGGCGAAATACCTCTAAGGCGCCTTCAAAGGATTGGCTAGCAGCTTCAAAATCGCCCCGGTAATACTGGGCGAGAGCGATCATGTGCAAAGCCGAAGCGACGCCATACTGGTTGCCTGCCCCGGCCCACAATGTGCGAGCTTTTTCGAAAGCCACAATCGCGTCGGCCGGCCGGCCCAGGCGCTGGTAGGCATATCCCTGCTGGCGCAGAGCCTCAGCCAGAATCAGGCGGCTGCCCTGGGCCTCGGCTTTCGCTGCCGCCGCCGAGGTGGCTTGCAGAGTGCGGGCAAAATCGCTGATGGATTCGGCAGCTTTCGCCTCGGCGAGATCAATGCGTGGATCCTGGTTCTCCGGTTCGGGCAAGCGGCGCAAGCGGACCACCGTCAGCAGAGCGTCCTTTCCGTGATCGCTCTCGGCCTGGACGGCGGCTAATCGCAGCCCGTACTCAAGATCGTCGGGGAAAAAATTCCAAAGCGTGCGGTAAATCTCAATGGCGGCGGGCAACTCGCGGCTCAGTTCGCGATAACGTGCTTCCACCAGCAATTGGTCTCTGCGGCTGGAGTGGCCGGAAAGTTCGAATGCACTTTTCGCCTCCGTCCGGGCTTGCAAGTCATATCCCAGCACCGACCAACTCTGGGCCAGCGCGGAGTGGGCGAGGGCATATCCAGGATCGGCTGCAATGGCCTTCTGCAGCAGGTCGCGCGCTCCCAGGGCGTCAAACGTACGCAGCTTATTGAGACCTTCAGCATAGAGGCGAGTAGCCTCGGGATTGGCCGCCATGCTGGCGCGAACCTGTCCGCCTTCTTCCTGGGAGAGCCCGGCGATGCCAACGTCTTCCCGCAACTGAGCGCCCAGTTGGCCTACCAGATGAAACAGATCTCCGGTACTGCCGGTGGCGGATTGCGCAGCAAGCATTTCGCCTGTCCTGGTGTCCTGCAATCGAACATCGAAGCGAATTCGTTCTCCATCCCCTGAGGGCAAAGCGGCATAGGAGCCGAGCACTACGAGGTCAGCGCCCAGTTGCCCGCGCAAACGCTGCAAGGAGGGCTTGGACAGGCTGGCGACATCCGGCAAGGGAGATTCCAACCTGGCCCGGGCAACGTCCTCGCCCGACACCATGCGCACCTGGTTGCCGGCGGCCAGTTCCGTATTCAGCATCTCGGAGAAGGCGGTCGAAATCCACTCGTCTTCGGAGCGGCCGGACGAATTGCGAAATCCCAGTACTGCCAGCGAGCGGCGGGCCGGGACGGTGGCCACCGCCGGAGGAACCAGAGTTGCGTGAACTCCGAATGGAGAAGGATGTTCACGGTACAGGCGCAGGCCGCCGCCCGCCGCAAGTGCAAGTAATCCAAGAATCACCAGAGCCCAAGCCAGGGAGAACCGCGATTTGCTCTGGCCGGCCGCGGGCCTGGGCGGGGATTCGGCTTCAACCCGGGACTGGATTTCAACCCTTGGCGCCTCCGGAGATTCGTCAACCTCCCGAACCGTCTCGACGAACTGATAACCACGGCCGGGAATAGTGACGATGTAGCGGTTCTCACTGCCGAGGGCCTTACGCACGACGAAGATGTTCTGGGTGAGATTTCCCTCCTCCACAAAGCTGTCGGGCCAGACCGCCTGAATCAACTCCTCGCGGGAGATCGGCCGGCTGCCGTTCTGCACCAGCACCAGCAGGGTGTCAAAGACCTTGGGAGTGAGCGGAACGGGCTCGCCGCTACGCAGCAAGACGCGTTTTTGAGGGTCCAAACGGAAGGGCCCGAACTCATAGAAAGCATTGACCGCACTGGTAGTTACCTGCATGGCCAGGAACTTTGAGAAATTTTGAGAACCCTTCTGAGGACTTCCAAATACCCCTTCGGCGATCCTTTCCACCGCTGGGAACAGCCACCCCAATCGGGTGGGAATGTATCACCATTTCACTCCCCCGAGCAATGGAACCTAAGTGACGTCCGGCATAGCACTTGACAAGGCAAGGTGTTGGGCTGAGGAGGGGAGATATTTATGAGCAGTGGGGTTGAGGTGACCAAAACGCACGCAGGGCAGGTCTGGCGGCTCCTTCCCGTAGCGGGGCTGGTTGCGGCTGCGGTGATGTGTTTGTCGGTGGGGATTGAGGCGGGCAGCCGGGGGCCGAATCCCATCTACTCGATGGACCGTACCGGGGTTCTGGCGACCTATCGCACCACGGGAAGGATAGACTTTTCCAATCCCTATTTTCAGGTCCTGGGGACGAATGGGCGAAGCTGCAATAGTTGCCACTCGGCCGAGGATGCCTGGTCGGTAGCACCGGGCCATCTGAAGCAGCGCTTCCACATCAGCCAGGGCACGGACCCGGTTTTCCGACCAGTGGATGGAGCGGTGTGCCCCAGTGCGGACGTCTCCACGGTGGGGGCACGGTGGTCGGCCTATCGGCTGCTACTTAGCAAGGGACTATTTCGGATTTCTATGCCGGTGCCGGGCAACGCCGAATTCAGCATTACCGGTATCCAGGATCCCTACAACTGCCCGCAGACGACGGCGACGAAGCCGGCCGAGTACCGGCGGCCGCTGCCAGCCACCAATCTCAAGTTTCTCAGCGCCGTAATGTGGGACGGCCGGGAGACGGTGCCGGGGACGATCCCGGGCAAGTCCATTAACCTGCCGGCCAGCCTGACTAGCCAGGCGCTGGACGCCACCTTAGGGCACGGGCAGGCCAGTACGCCGCCGACAGCGGAACAACTGGCGCAAATCGTGGATTTTGAGTCCGGTAACTTCACCGCTCAGGTGGCGGACATCCGCACTGGGATTCTTACCGCGGCCGGCGGGATGGGCGGGCCAAAAATCCTTTCCCAGGTGCCCTTCTACATCGGGATCAACGACGCGCTGGGAGGCGACCCCACAGGAGCGAAGTTCGACCCCAACGTATTCACTCTGTATGAGCGCTGGCAGGACAGCGAGTCCGCATACCGGCGGGCGGTGGCGCGGGGCGAGAAGCTGTTCAACAGCTACCCGATCGCCATAACCGGGGTGGGCGGGCTGAACGACGCCTTGGGCGAAACCACGATTCCGGGAACGTGCAGCACCTGTCATGACGCACCAGGGGCGGGCGACCACTCGTTCGCCGTGGCTCTGAATATCGGCACGACCGACTATCCCGCTCCCGGCCTGGATATTTCCGGGCTGCCGGTGTACACGGTGCAATGCAGCAACGGGAACGTCATGCAGGTAACCGACCTGGGGCGGGCCATGATCACCGGCAAGTGCGCCGATGTAGGCAAAGTGAAGGGGCCGATCCTGCGCGGACTGGCGGGACGCGCGCCCTACTTCCACAACGGCGGGGCGGCGACCTTGATGGACGTGATTAACTTCTACAACCAGCACTTTGCCATGGGCT
>JBLMXE010000490.1:0-7322 GCA_050257615.1 Chlamydiota bacterium
TACAACTACGTGCAGCAGATTGGCGGCTTCACCTCAGACAACCGCTATGGGGTGGAGGCGGAAACCATGGCGCTGCCGGGCTTTCGTGTGCGCGGCGGAGTGGAGCACGGCAAGCTGGAACTGTTGAACATTTCCGGCGACATCGCCAACACCTACACCAATTACATGGCGCAGATCGAAACCCGCAAAATTATTCTGAGCGCCATGCGCGGGATCAACGACGGGGCGGGGGGGCTTTTCCCATCGGACCTGATTCAGTACCAGTTCATCACTGTGCCGCTGCCCATCGGGCAACTGGCGGCCACGCCGCTGCTGGACCGCTTTACACGAGTCACGGCGGTGGGCCTTACCACACGTCTGCGGCGCAACTTCGACTTCGGAGCCGACTGGCGCCGGGAAAACGACCTGCTGTTTGCCTCGCTGCAGAATTACCGTATTTGGGAAGTGCGGGGGGAATACCGCCTGGGCAAAATCACCCTGGATGGCGGGGTGGGGAACATGTATACCCAGGTCAGTCAGGCGGTTAATACCAACGGCCTTAGAATCAATCGCTATTACATCCGCATCAGGAGGGATTTCAACTTTTTCTGAGGTGGGCCCTTGAAGAGGATGGCAATGTCGAAAAACAAAATGGCCGGCGTGGGGGCTGGCCTGGCGCTTCTGCTGTTGCTTTTGTTCACCTGGCCACGCACGGAGGCTTCATCGAAGCCGCCGGCGGTGCTGCTGCCGCCGCAGCTGGAATGGGTGGGCATGCTGCGCAGCGCCGCTGACGTGAATCCCAAGCCTGGGCGCTTCAAGAAAATTCTGAAGAAGATCATCGGCCTGGACGACCGCAAGAAGGCCATGCTGCTGCCCAACGGCGTGGCGGTGGACGCCCGGGGACGAGTGCTGGTGGCCGATACCAAGCAGCGGGTGGTGCACGTTTTCGACGCGGAACGCAAGAAATACAAGACGCTGCGCGCTCCCGACTCCAATCCCTTCCTGGCGCCCATCGCGATAGCCACCGACGCGGCAGGAAAAATCTATGTGACCGACTCGGTGCGGGCGCGCATCTTCGTGTTCCGTCCCGACGGCAAGTTTGCCGGCACCATCGGCGGCATCACCAAGGATGAGAGCATTTTCAAGCGCTGCACCGGCCTGGCCATTGACAAAGAGCGCGGCCGCATCTACGTGGTGGATACGCTGGCCATGCAGGTGGTGGCGCTGGGCATGGATGGCAAAGTCATCCAGCGCTTCGGCAAGCCGGGCGACGGCCCCGCCGAGTTCAACTATCCCACGCACATCGCGGTGAGCAGCGACGGCAGCCTGTGGGTGATGGACTCGCTCAACTTCCGGGTGCAGCACCTGGACGCGAACGGCAAGTTTCTCTCCGGCTTCGGCCACCTGGGAGACGCCATCGGCGAGTTCGACAAAGCCAAGGGCATCGCGCTGGACGGGCAGGGCCACATCTATGTGGCGGACAGCCGCAATGATCGGGTGCAGGTTTACGACCACGATGGGCGCCTGCTGTTTTTCTTCGGGCAGACGGGCGCAGCCGAAGGGCAGTTCTTCCTGCCCGAGGGCATCGCCACCGACAGCGATAACCGCATTTACGTGGCCGATGGCTACAACCGGCGGGTGCAGATCTTTCAGCTGCGCCCGGAGGCGGCGATGGGAGGTGGCCAGTAATGCGCCGCCTCTTGCTCATCCTGGCACTGATGGTACTAGGAGTCGCGGCGGCGGTGCGGCTTTCGGCCCGAGGCAATGTAAGCGCCATTCTGAATTCCAAGCATGATTTTCGGGCCAATTCTGCGGCTGAAGTCCGCTCCGTCTCGGGACGCGATGCCTGCATCTTCTGCCACACGCCGCATAACGCCAGCGCCGGCAACGGAACGGGCGCGCTGCTATGGAACCACAAAGTCACGCTGCGGGATTTTTCCAGCTATACCAGCAGCACGCTGCAATCCATGGTGACGCCCATCCAGGCGACCGACGTCTCCAAGCTGTGCCTGAGCTGCCATGATGGGACGATTGCGCTGGGCGACACGGTGAACGACGGCCTGATCGAGTTCGTGCAGGGACAGGGCTATCACATTCCTTCCAATTCCGAGGACAATCTGGCCAACGCGCAGGGCTTTTCCGATGACCATCCGTTCGGGTTTGTGCCCGCGACGCGCCCCGAGGTTCGCCTGCCTCCTCCCGGCGATCCGGTCCATCTGGATGGCGGTGGGAAGGTGCAATGCACCAGCTGCCACGATCCGCACCAGGAGAATCTGGATCCGGTCGAGGGCAAGTTCCTGGTCAAGCCGAACAATCAGTCGTCGTTGTGCTTGAGCTGCCACCAGCCGGAGGGCTGGGAGACGTCCTCGCACCGCCAACCCCCCGATCCCACCGAGGATATGGCTTATAGCAGCCAGCAGGGCGCGCACACCGGCTATCGCGGGGTAAGCCAGAACGGCTGCGAGAGCTGCCACCGCCCACACTCACCGCAAGTGGCGCAGCGCCTGGTGAAATTTCCCGAAGAGCAGACCTGCTATCAATGCCACAACGGCACGGTCACCAAGCTGAACGTGCAGGCGGAGATGAGCAAGACCTACCATCACCCGGTGGAGATCACGCCTTCGGCGCATGACGAATCGGAGGCGCCCAACTCCGCCATCTACACCATGCCGGAAACCAGTCCGGGAGCGCCGCGGCACGTGGAATGTGTGGACTGCCACAATCCGCACTATGCCAATAATCGGATTGGGCAGGCGCCGGGGGTGAGTGGAGCGCTGACGGGGGTGCGGGGGCAGTCGTCGGGCAATACTTTTCTGCTGCAGAGCGCCAACGAGTATGAGGTCTGCTTCAAATGCCACGGGGACAGTGCCAACAAGCCGCAGCTGATGGATACGGGTATGGCGGGGATCGGGTATGGGCGCAATCCGCAGCGACAGTTCAACGCGGGCAATCCCAACCGCTACAACCAGCGGATGGAATTTCAGTACAGCCTGTCGTTCCACCCGGTGACCCGGCCGCTGAACGCCTCGGCCGGGCCGGGAGGAGAGGTGCCCAGCCTGCGGCCGGCGCCGATCTCCCCCGGCGGCGCTCCCCTGCCCGGTCGGCTGCTTTCGGCGGTGAGTTATATCTACTGCAGCGACTGCCACAACAGCGATACCGGGCGCAACCTGGGCAGCAGCCTGGGGCCGGCCGGCCCGCACGGCTCCAATATTCCCCACCTGCTGGAGCGGCAGAGCGCGCTGGAGCCGCCGCCGGCCACGCCGGGCGCAGCCAGCGCGGGCGCGCCCTTCTCGGTGAGCAGTTACGCGCTGTGCGATAAGTGCCACGACGTGCAGAACAGCATTCTGCGCGACCTCAGCTTCAAGAAACATTCCGAGCACATCCAGCAGGGTGCGGCGTGCTCCACCTGCCACGATCCGCACGCTTCCTCCGCCCCCATGCTGATTAATTTCGACCGTACCATTGTGGCTCCGGCCAGCAACGGCGTGCTGCAGTACACGCGCACCGGCCTGGGACATGGCACCTGCACCCTCACCTGCCACGGACAGGAGCATCAGGGGCTGGCGTACTGAGTAACTGCAGTTTTTGCCACAGAGACAGAGGGACGGAGATTTTTGAGTTGTGTCTCAGGCGTGAGCTGGCGGTGGGGGCTGCGGGAGACACTGGAACAGCAACGCAGGCGCGGCTCAGGGGCGCTGGCGATCGCGGCCGGCGCGGCGCTGGTCCCACTCCTGGCGGATGCGCTCATAACGGCGGGCCAGGGACTCAAGTTCGTGGTCGGAAAGCTTCTCGATATCAATCATCTCATTGTGGGCGCGCTCGGTGGAGCG
Source organism: Chlamydiota bacterium (assembly GCA_050257615.1). Classification (GTDB taxonomy): domain Bacteria; phylum Acidobacteriota; class Terriglobia; order Terriglobales; family Acidobacteriaceae; genus JAICWP01. Next base: position 3,810 of record JBLMXE010000490.1, read on the forward strand.
AATGAGCTCGTCGAGCTTTAAGTTGACGGCCCGGGCATCGCGATTCTGGCTGTTCTGGATTAAGAATACAACCAGAAAAGTCATTACGTTGGTCCAGGAGTTCACCACCAGCTGCCAGGCATCGGAATAATGGAAGAATGGGCCGGTGATGAGCCAAGTGATCACCGTCGCCAAGGCAACAATAAAGGCGGCGGGCGAGCCCACGGCGGCGGCGCTGCCACTGGCAAAGTTGGTAAACCAGCTTCCCCGAGTTTTCTTACGCGACTTGGACATGGGACGTGAGATGAGGCGGGAAGAGCGGTAGTTGGTAGCTGGTAGTTGGTGGTTGGCGGACGACAAGAGACAGCTGGCCCCCTTCCCGGATCTAGCGTTGCTGTAAATAGCGCTTCCGCCGTCGAATCCTTCAGAGCTAAGCGCAGAAAGCCTAAAAAGCAGGTCAAATCCCGAAAGTGACGCACGTCACAAATGCCGGTGACTCCCCTCACTGTGGCTTGGGCGTCCCAGGCGCGACCATGCAAGCAGGCCCAAGGGAAGCCCCGAGGTGCAGCATGCCGGAAATGACGGCGGCCTTTTACAGCGACGCGCAGCTCATCCATCATGAACACCAGGCTTTGAGCAGCGAGTTGGCGGCGCTGGAATTCGCGCTCGATTCCCTCATCTGCTACTCGGAAGTGCTCACCAACCTGGCGGCGATCGAGCGTGTGTACCGTTGCGCGCGTCACCTGGCAAGCACTTTGCCGGAGCACTGCGAGAACGAGGAAGCCACGGTGCTGGCGGAGATTGCCAAGCTCAGTCCGGAGTTGGGCAAGTTCGCCGAAGAGATGAAGCGGCAGCACAGCGAATTGCGGCAGCAACTGACCGGCTTCTGCCGGCTGATTGACCAGGTGGAAGGCAGCAGCAATATCGAGCAGGCGATCGCAGAAGTCAAGGAGCGGGGTTTGGAGTTCGCGCACGCGCTGGCCACTCACATGGAAGTGGAGGAGCGCAAGTTCAGCAGCGCGGTGCATTGAGTTTGGGCAACGTTCGAAAGCCTCCGTGCGGGGGCGGAGGTTTTCGCACCCAAACGGCGGGCCTGGCTTCACGGCTGGGCCCGCCGGCAGTACCTAAGGGGGATCACTTGAATACAGCAAGCGTAAAGACTGCAGAAGCGGGCGAAGGTGTGGCCGAGGCGCGGTATCCGGGCCTTGCGTCCACGGTAGATGGTTCGGGAGCAGTGGTGTGGGTGGACTCGCACATCGCGCAGGGGGCCTGTGCCTACCCCATCACGCCGTCCACCCCCATGGGCGACGGCTTTGCCGTGGAATTCGCCAACGGCAAGAAGAACCTGTGGGATGAGCCGCTGCAGTTTCTGGAGCCGGAGTCGGAGCATAGCTCGGCTTCGGCATGCGAAGGCTTTGCGCTGGCCGGCGGCCGGGTGAGCAACTTCACCTCCGGGCAGGGCCTGATCCTGATGAAGGAAGTTCTGTACGTAATAGCCGGCAAGCGCCTGCCGGCGGTGTTCCACATTGGAGCAAGGGCGCTGACCTCGCACTCGCTGAACGTGCACTGCGGTCACGACGACGTGATGGGCGTGGCCGATGTGGGCTGGGGCATCCTGTTCGGGCGCAATGCCCAGGAAGCAGCCGACCTGGCGCTGATCGCGCGGCGCGCGGCCGAGGAGACGGAAACGCCCTTCATGAATGTGCAGGACGGGTTCCTGACCACGCATACGCTGGAAACCATCCGCCTGCCCGAACCCGAGTTCATGAAGGAATTTGTAGGCGCGCCGCAGGAACGGGTGCGGCGGCTGTTTGACACGCAGGCGCCCCTGCTCAGCGGTCCGGTGCAGAACCAGGACAGCTACATGAAGGGCAAAGTGGCGCAGCGGCACTTCTACGACCGGGTGGAGCCTGCGCTGAAGCGGGCTTTCCGCGAATTCAGCGAAGCCACCGGCCGGCATTATGACAGCGTGCTTCCCTACCGCATGGAAGACGCGGCCTACGCCATTATCGGCATGGGTTCGATGATGGAAACGGCGGAGTCCACGGTGGACTTTCTACGCCGGCGGGGCATGCGGGTTGGGTCCATCACGCTGGTAAGCTTCCGGCCCTTCCCGGCGCTGGAATTGGCGCTGCTGCTGCGCAAGTGCCGTGCCGCCACCGTAATTGAGCGCGCCGATGTTCCCCTGGCGGAATCGAACCCGCTGACCATGGAAGTGAAGGCCGCCCTGGCCAGCGCCCAGATGGGACCTGGCGGAGCGCAGTTCGATCGCCTGCCGGAAATCTACTCCGGCGTGGCAGGGCTGGGCGGGCGCGATGTTCGCCCCGGCCACTTTGTAGCAGCTGCGGAAAACATGGCGAGCCATGACCGGCACCGCCGCTTTTTCGTGCTGGGCGTGAAGCATGAGGCCGAACTGCCCATCGTGGAAGATCCCGATGTGCGGCCCGCGGGCGCCTTCTCGCTGCGCGGACACTCCATCGGTGGCTTCGGCTCGGTGACCACCAATAAGGTGATCGCTTCGGTTGCGGCCGACCTGTTCGGGCTGTATGCCCAGGCGTTTCCTAAATACGGCTCTGAGAAGAAGGGCCTGCCCACCAACTACTATCTGACCTTGGCGCCGGAGTTCATTAAGTTGCACTGCGAGTTGAAGGTGGTGGAGTTCGTCGCGGTGCAGGACGCCTATGCCTTCATGTCGGGCAATCCGCTGGAAGGGCTGGCCGATGGCGGCCTGGTCTATCTGCAGTCCAATCTGCCGCCCGAGAAGATCTGGGGCAGCCTGCCGGAAAGCGCGCGGCACGAAATCCGTCAGCGCAAGCTGCGGGTGTACGCGCTGGATGCGGGCAAGATTGCGCGCGAGTCGTCCAGTCGTGCCGACCTGCAGATCCGCATGCAAGGCATCGTGCTGCTGGGCGCCTTCCTGCGGCTAACCCCCTTCCGGGAACAGGCCGGGCTGGATGAAGAGCAGCTGTTCGCCTCGCTGGAAAAAACGCTGAACAAGTATTTCGGCAAGCGGGGTGCGCGCGTGGTGGCCGACAACATGGCGGCGGCGCGCCGCGGTTACAACGAAGTAGTGCCGATCACGCCGCCTGCGGGTGAAGAAGTACACATTCGTCCGGTCAAGGAGCACAAATTCGAGCCCGCCTGCCATCCCGGCAACGGTCTGGTGGAGGGGAACTTCTGCGAAAAGGTGATCGGCAGCTACGGCCGCGGGCAGGAGGCAGAACTCGAAGCCGACCAGTATGTGGCGCGCAGTCTGATGCCGCCTTCCAGCGCTATGCGCCGCAGTTTCCGCACCCTGGCGCCCGATATTCCCGAACTCATCGCCGCCAACTGCGTGGGCTGCATGGAGTGCGTGAACGCCTGTCCGGACACGGCAATTCTGGCCAAGGCCGTGGACCCCTCCGTTCTGGAAGGGACACTGGCGCAGATCGAGCGCGCCGACCTGCGCGAGTCGCTGCGCAACGACTTCGTCAAAACCAGCAAGTACTACGAGATCCCGCAGAAGAAAGGGCAGCAGGGCGGGCTGTTCTCCAT
>JBLMXE010000491.1:0-25707 GCA_050257615.1 Chlamydiota bacterium
GGTGGCCACAGAGTGGCGGGCCGACCACATCCATGCCTTTTGGGCTTCGACGGTCGCAAGCCTGGCCATGGCCGCGGCGGAGATGTCGGGCATTCCGTGGAGTTTTACAGCTCACCGCTTCGACATCGTGGAAAACAATCTTCTGCTGCGCAAAGCGGGGAGCGCGCGTTTTGTGCGTTTCGTTTCAGAAAAGAGCCTGCGCATGTCCGGCCTGGAAAGCACGACTGCCGCCCAAAAAGCGACGGTCCTGCACGTGGGCATTCCCGTCCTATCGGCGGCTGCCGCAGCTCCCGCTGATGGCCCCCTCGTCGCCCTATGCGCCGCCGCCATGCTTCCGGTCAAGGGGCACCGCGTGCTGCTGCAGGCCCTGCAGGAACTGAAAAACAGCGGCGTGGCTTTGGAACTGTGGCTCGCCGGCGACGGCAGTCTGCGCCCGGCGTTGCAGCGAGAAGTGAGCGAACGCGGCCTCGGGGATCGGGTCAAATTCCTGGGCTCGCTTTCGCACGCAGCTCTCCTGGACCTGTATGCCAGCGGAACGGTCTCGTTGGTGGTGCTGGCCAGCGTTGATCTTGGGGGCGGAGTCCATGAGGCCATTCCGGTTTGTCTGATGGAAGCCATGTCCTTTGCTCTTCCAGTAATCGGGACGGAAACGGGCGGCATACCGGAACTGCTCGGCGAAGGCGCCGGCCTGCTGGTGCCGGCGCAGAATCCGCCAGTTCTGGCCGCCGCCGTGCGTCTTTTGGCGGAGAACTCGAACTTGCGACATTCGCTGGGACAAGCCGGCCAGCGCCGGGTTCGTACCAGTTTTTCCGCGTCAGCTATCGCCGGCCAATTGGCCAGCTTGTTTGCCAACGGTGTCGCCCCCGTTCACGGGCGCTGAGGAAGTTCACGTTATGCCATCGGTGCTGGGGATTTCCGGAAAGATCGAAAGGAAGTTGCTGCGTTTGGCTTTCAGCGAACAATGGGTGATTGGAGCTCGCCGCCAGTCCGCACCCGGGCTGCCGGAAGGAATTGAAGGTTGCGCCCTGCTGCAACCGCCGCTCGGGCGGCACTACGCGGATCCTTTTGTGATCGCGGTGAATAGCCGTCCCTGCGTGTTTTTTGAGGCGTGGGGCGATGGCCATCGCAAGGGCGTCATTCTGTTCTCCACGCTGGAAAGCAACCTCCAATGGAGCTCGCCGCAACTCGCTTTAGAGCGGCCCTATCATCTTTCCTATCCCTTCGTGTTCGCTTGGAAGGGTGACCTGTACCTGCTGCCAGAGACCTCACACAACAGAACTATTGAACTCTATCGCGCGGTTGAATTTCCGCAACGCTGGACCCAGGCCGCGGTACTGATGGAGAACGTGGATGCGTTGGATACGACGTTGTTCGCCCACGACGGCCGCTGGTGGATGTTCACCGCGGGGCTGGGCGACGGCGCGGCACGCTACCGTTCTCTCTGGCTGTTCCATGCCCCATCGCCGCTCGGGCCGTGGCAGCCCCATCCTTCCAATCCGGTGCTAAACAATTTGGGCACGGCCCGGCCCGCGGGACACCTGTTCTCACTGGACGGCCAATTGATCCGCCCGGGACAAGACTGCCGTTGGCAGTACGGTCACGCTATTTCCTGGAACCGGGTGGAACGGCTCGATGAACACGAATACCAGGAAACCTGCATAGCGAAGCTCCGTCCCAACCTGATGGCGGGCTGGGCGGCGACACACACTTTTAACCAAGATGGTGAATGGCAAGTGTTGGACGGCAAGCGCCTGGTATCGCGCTTCGCTGACAACCACTCCATTCCGGGACCCGTACAACTATGAAATCCGAAGGGGTGCTGACATTAGCAGCGGCTCGCCCGCTGGAGGCTGCTGGCAGCTTGACGGCCGAAGTTGTGACCGATTTCCGGCAACTGGCCGAACTGGCCGAAGAGTGGGAACAACTCTGGGAAGCCAGTCCGTCGGCGACCATTTTCCAATCCCCCTCTTGGGCCCGCGCCTGGTGGAGGGGCTTTGGCGACCAGGTGCAGTTGTGCACCCCGGTGGTATGGGAAGGCAGAAGGGTTGCGGGCATACTGCCCCTGGTACGCGCCGGCAGTGTCCTTCGTTTCCTGGGCATGCCCGGAGCCGACTACAACGACTTTCTCTGCCATGAGGAACTTACACCCGAGGTCATGGAAGCAGCTTTGCGCACTCTGCTGCGCACCGAGGGCTGGCGCACCTGCCGCCTGAACCGGCTGCGCGAAGATTCACAGTTTGTGCGCTACGCCGCCCAACTGCCCGCAGACCTGCGGCGCCACCTGAACCTGTTTCCGGTGGCGCGCCGCACGGCGCTGGTGCTGCGCCAGGATCGCGACAGCGTGATTGCAGGAGTGCAGCGCAAAGCCGCCCTCAAACGCCACCGCAACAAGCTTTATCGCACGGGCGAGGTCAGATTCCGCCACATCGAGACGCGGGCGGAAGCACAACAGTTGTTGCCCACCTTGTTCCACCAGCATATTACGCGGCGCGCCCTGGCCGGCGAATTCAGCCAGTTCCTGGCGCCGGATTGGAGAAACTTCTACGCCGCTCTGCTCCAGGAATTTGATCTTCGCCGTCAATTGCGCTTCAGTGTTCTGGAGTTCGACGGCCAGCTAATTGCCTGTGAGATCGCGTTTGAGCGCAAGGGCACACTGCTGCTCTACAAGCCCACTTTCGATGTGAATGCCTGGGAACTCTCCCCGGGCGACGTGCTGTTGAGCGAGATGCTCGAACACGCGCGCCAGCGGGTACTCGAGGAAATTGACTTCACCATTGGGGATGAGCCGTACAAAGAGCACTTTACAAATTTCAGCGCCCCGGTGCTGTGCGCGGTTGTAGAACGCAACGCGGCGCGGTCGCGTCTGCGCCGCCTGTGGGAGCCGGGGACGCGGTTCGTTCAAAATGAGGTGTTACGGGCTTTGCGGCGCCGGTTGCCGGCTGAGCTAGACCGTCTGCGAGCCTGCCCTGGCCGCCTCCGGCGTGCTCTTCAGACACGCAAACAAGGCGCGGCATGGCTCTATGTTGGTGATCAGGAGAGAGCTGATGGAGCGTCAGATTCGCGTTTTTCCGTTCAGCCGGCGCGGCTCAGCGACCTGGCGGAACTGGCCATTGGCGATCCCCGTTTTTTTGATCCAAAGCTTCTTCAGGAATATCGGCTTCGTTTGCGCAACGGTGACCGCTGCCATGTGTTGCGCAACCATCAACACCAGCACCTGGTATGGACACGCAGGATTACGCTGCCCGAGTCCTTTCATAGAGAAGGAGAACAGGGACTGATGCCGGCCGATGTGCTCTACGATGTCCGGCCGATCGGGCGATCCGGCGCGGCTCCGTTGGATGCCGGCCTGATGGAGTGGTTTGCCGGTTATGCCAGCTCCGGCCGGGCCTTGGCCTGCGTTTATCTCAACCCGGGGAATGGTGCGTCGCGCAAAGCGATGCAACAAGCCGGCTTCCAGCGCCGAACCGACCTGATTCCACACTTCCAGAGGCAAACATGGCCGTGGTAAATGCAGGCAGCTTGGCGAGAGCCCAGTATCACGTGCGGCGCGCCGATTTGGCTCGCGATGGGACGGAGATTGCCAGCCTGTGCCAGGCGGCGTCGCTGCATTGCACGCCGGAGAAGTACCACTGGAACTACCAGGCCAATCCGCTACAGCCCGCTTGGTGTGGCCTGGTAATCGAGGACCACAGCCAGCAAATCGTGGGCACGACGGCGCTGTTTCCCCGCCGCCTGCTGGTGGACGGCCAGCGGGTGCGCGCGGCGGTTGCCGGCGATTTCGCGGTGGGAGCAGGGCATCGCGTGCTTTATCCCGCCCTTCTTCTGCAAAGAGCCGCGCTCGGTGCGTGCCATGCCGGCGAATTCGATGTGCTGTTCGGATTTCCTAACGATGCGGCTCGTCCGGTGCAGCGCCGGGCGGGCTACCGCCCAGTTGGCCAAGTGTGTGCCGGGGTGCGCTTGCTGAACACGCAGACCGTCCTGGCTCAGTATGGCCGAAGATCGTGGTGGACCCGGGTGGGCGCCATTTTTGACTCCCTTGTCACCCTGATCTCGAAGGAACGCCGCGACGTCAACGCTGGTCCCTACGACTATGTGGAATTGCCCGCATTTGACCAGCGCTTTGACCGCTTCTGGCGAGACGCGCTGCCGCGCCACCGGGTTGTGGTGGAGCGCGACTCGGCCTACGCCAACTGGCGCTTCCTGCAGTGCCCGGTCAGGAAATATTCGCTGTTGGCGGCGGTGCGCCGGAGCAGCGGCGAGATCGGCGGTTACGTGGTGTGGTCGGAGCAAGGGGGCAAGGCGCGCATCGCTGATCTGATGGCCTGCGAGGATGCCTTCGATGGGCTGCTGAGCGCTTTCATCCGGCTCCAGCGAGAGCGGCAGGCATACTGCATCACGGCAGTGTATTTCGGCGATAACCGTCTGGTGCGCCGCCTGTGCCGCTTCGGCTTCCTATTTCGCCGCACGCGGTCGGAACTGCTGGTCGGCGCCAATTCTCGCCCGGGCGTGCTGGAACCGCTACTGGACGCGAATAACTGGTATCTGTTCGAAGGCGACTCCGACTCCTGAACTCATTTCATGCCCACCCTAAAGCGCCGCCGGCTGCGGCGCAGAAAGCGGTCCTCTAATGCGGTGTCTCTTATTGACGCAATATTACCCACCCGAAACCGGCGCCGCTCCCAACCGGCTCTCCGACTGGGCGCGACGGCTCGCGGCCGGCGGCCATGAAGTGACCGTGCTGACGGCTGTCCCCAACTACCCCCGCGGCGAGATCTTTCCCGGGTATCGCGACCGCCTCTTGTATGAAGAAAAACAGGGTAACCTGCGGGTGCTGCGCACGCGAATTTACGTAAGCCGCTCGGCGGGATTCATCGGACGCCTGGCCAGCTACTTTTCCTTCGTGTTCGCTGCCATAGTGGCGGGAATCATCAAGGTGAAGCGGCAGGACATCCTGCTGGTGGAATCGCCGCCGTTGTTTGCCGGTCTTGCTGGTCTGTTCCTGAAGATGTGGCTGCGGGCGAAGATGGTCTTCAACGTGTCTGACCTTTGGCCGGAGAGCGCGGTGGCCATGGGCGTGCTGCACAATTCCCGCCTGATCCGCTGGTCCACGTGGCTGGAAGAGATGCTCTACCGGCACTCCCGGCTGGTGACCGGGCAAACCGAGCATATCGTGGCTGACATTCGCCGCAGGACCGGGGTGGCGACAGCCCTGGCCACCAATGGCGTGGACCATGTTTTGTTTTCAGAAAAGGCGCTGGCAGGACGCCAGGCACAGCGGCGGGCGCTGGGATTTGACGGTCATTTCGTAGCCGGATACGCGGGGCTCTTCGGGCTGGCCCAGGGCTTGGATGTTGTGCTCGACAGCGCCGAGATTTTACGCCAGTTCCCGGACGTGCTCTTTGTTCTGGTGGGCGACGGCCCGGAAAGGGCGCGCCTGTGCGCCGAGGCCGAGCGCCGGGGCCTGGACAATGTTCGCTTCTACCCGCCACAGCCGGCCTTTCTCATGCCGGCGGTGATGGCGTCCTTCGACGCCGCCATCGTTCCCCTGAAGCGGCTGGAACTTTTCAAGGGAGCACTCCCCTGCAAGTTGTTCGAATGCATGGCGGCGGGAGTGGCGGTGATCACCGCGATTGCGGGAGAAGCGCAAGAACTGGTGCAGGCGGCTCAGGGCGGCATCTGCGTGGCTCCCGAAGATAGCGGCGCCATCGCCGCCGCCATCCTTCGCCTGAGAGGCGACCCCGCGCTGGCCCGCCGCCTGGGCACAAACGCGCGTTCCTATGTCCTTCGCCATTACGGCCGCCAGGAAATCGCCTGCCGCCTGGAGGCTCTCCTCTGTGGAGTGGCGGGCCAGTCGAAATTGCCCCAGCGGGTCACATTCCATGAAGACAGTCAGCGTAGTCGGAGCACGTCCGCAGTTCGTTAAGGCCGCGGTGGTATCGCGGGCTCTGGGGGCGGCCGGCGTCCAGGATGTGCTGGTCCATACCGGCCAGCACTATGACGGCAACATGTCAGGCGTGTTTTTTGCGGAGCTGGGAATTGCGGAGCCGGCCTACAACCTGAAAGCCGGCTCCGGCTCCCATGGCCGGCAGACCGCCCACATGCTGCAGGGCATCGAGGACATACTCCTTTCGGAACGTCCCCAATGGGTGCTGGTTTACGGCGACACCAATTCCACTCTGGCGGGAGCGCTGGCTGCGGTCAAACTGCACATCCCCGTTGCCCATGTGGAGGCCGGTTTGCGCTCCTGGAACCGCGCCATGCCGGAGGAAATCAACCGCGTGCTGACCGATCACAGCTCTGCGCTGCTGTTTGCACCCACGACCGCCGCGGTTCGCAACCTGCGTGCGGAAGGGATCCAGGGCAGCCAGGTTCGGCTGGTGGGCGACGTGATGTATGACGCCGTCCTGCTGTTTACCCGCATGGCCGTGGCGGTAAGCGATATCTCTTCACGCCTGCGGCTGACGAAGAGTGGTTATGTGCTGGCAACAATTCATCGGGCGGAAAATACGGATTCCCCCACCCGGCTGCAGGCCATCCTTGGCGGGCTCGCCCGGGTTGCTCGCCGGCTGCCGGTGATTCTTCCCCTGCACCCACGCACCAGGCAGGTGATTGCCAAGAATAGCGATTTGCAGCGCGCGGCCGCCGAACTGCAGATCATTCCACCCGTCGGCTACCTGGACATGCTTGCGCTGGAGAGGCAGGCGCGCGTTATCGCCACCGATTCGGGAGGAGTGCAGAAGGAGGCATTTTTTCACCGCGTTCCCTGCGTCACCCTGCGCGATGAAACGGAGTGGGAGGAACTGATCGAACTTGGCTGCAACCGGCTGGCGCCGCCCGAGCAGGCGGAAACGGTGGCCGGCGCCGTGGAGGCAGCCTTGAGCACAAAAGTGACGGTGAGCGACTCGCCGTACGGAGACGGCCACACCGCTCAACTCATTGCCAAAGAGCTGGCTGCTGCCGCATGAACGCTGACTCCAAGGCCGCTATCTACTGGGCTATGTTGCGCCACTGGGCTGCCATGGCCGGCGGGCACAGCTACTGGCACCAGCCCCAGGGCGTAGGCAGCCAGTTTGTGCCGGGCGTGCTGGCTGGTTACTTCAACGACCTGACGGCAAAGACCTCCTGGCGGGGGCCGGTGGACAATGAGGGCCTGCCGCTGGTGCGGGTGCGGGGCAAGTTGCTGTATTTTCCAGTCACCCTTCTGCAAAAAGGAATGGGACACTGGGACCTGTGGTTGAAATCAGAACGACAGGACCGGGACCACTTTGAGCGCTTCCGGCGAATCGCAAACTGGGCGGTGGCGAACCGGGACGAGAGAGGCGGCTGGCGCTTGCCCCTGGCAGAGGGAAGATCAGCCTCCCCCTACTCGGCCATGATCCAGGGCCAGGCTACGTCGCTGTTGTGCCGGGCTGCGGTGAGCATGGGGCGGATTGAGTATCAATCGGCGGCGCTGCGGGCGGCCGAGCTCATGATTACACCCGCAGCCGGAGGCGGCCCGGCGCGCTATACCGCGCACGGACTGGTGCTGGATGAGGTTCCATTGTTTCCGCCCCGGGTTATCTGGAACGGCTGGATCTTCGCCCTCTTCGGCCTCTACGACGTGACGTTGCTACAGGACAGCTCAGCTTTTCGCGAGGCACTTGCCTCCACCCTGGCCGCCCTGGTGAGTCTGCTTCCCGCCTTCGACGCGAGGTATTGGTCCTACTACGATTCGGCGGGGGCTCTGGCCAGTCCTTTTTACCATCGCCTTCACATCGCGCAATTGCGTGCGCTGCAGAAAAGCTTTCCGCAATGGTCCACGCCATTTGCTGAGATGGCGAATCACTTCGAGCGCTGTCTCCGGAGCACGGGCCGCCGCGTAATCGTGACCATGGCCAAAGGCTGTCAAAAAATATTCGAGCCGCCGGCCGTCATCATCGAATAGCGCCCAATGCGAGCAATCGTCTCCCTCACACCAAAGGTTCAAGTCTGGTTCAGATACAAAATTCTATCCGCCCGGCCGGAAATTATGCCCGTGCCTGGCGCGGCACGGAGAACAAAATGAAATCGCTCTTCTTGTTTGCTCTTTTTATTCCTCTTGCTCTGACCGGTTGTGGTGGGGGCTCCAGCGAGTCGAGCACCCCTCCTCCGCAATCCGTAACCCTGAGCTCGTTGCAGATTACAACTTCTTCTTCAACCGTGCCCCTTGGCGGGGTCGAGAGCCTCGCGGCGATTGGCACCTACAGCGATGGGCACACCCATGACCTCACCGACAAGGTTACCTGGACCTCTTCCGCAGAAGAGATCGCCACGGTGAGTTCGTTGGGCGATGTGACCGGCGCGTCCTTCGGCTCAGTGACGGTTACGGCGGTGAGCGGATCAGTGCAGGACAGCCTTGCGCTGACCGTGGGCCCGCCGGCCCTAAGCAGGATTGATATTTCTCCTTCGGCGCCCAGCACTCCGGCCAACACCACGCTGCAACTGGTGGCCATGGGACGCTATACGGATGGAAGCATTCGGGAAGTAAATGATCTGGTCTCCTGGACCTCGTCCGATGCAAGCAAGGTGACCATTTCGGCGAGCGGTCTGGCGCGGGCTTTCACCATCGGCGCAGCCACGGTTACGGCCAAGACAGGTGATATTGCCGGATCGGCCACGATGATGGTATCCACCGCCCAGTTGGTGCGCATGGCGGTACTGCCTTATCAGCCGGTGACGGGAATTGGCGTCAAGCAGCACTTTACGGCGCTCGGCACCTTTGATGACTACGGCACGCGCGAGCTGGCCTCGGTGAGTTGGAGCAGTTCGAGCCCCGCGGTGGCGGGCATCACGGCCGGCGGAGTGGCTACTCCGCTGCAAGCCGGCTCCACTACCATCACGGGCGCGGTGGGGACCATCAGCAACTCGACCGTGCTTACGGTGTTGCAGGCTAGCCTGGGTGCGATCGTGGTCACCCCGGGAAAGGCATCTATTGCGCCTGGCAGCGACCAGCAGTTTGCAACCAAAGGTCTGCTGAGCGATGGCAGCCTGGTGGAATTGCCGGTACTGACCTGGGCCTCGAGTGACAATGCGGTTGCCACCATAGACAGCAGTGGACGGGCCTTGGCTTCCACTCCCGGGACGTCCATCATCTCCGCCAGCGTCGCGGGAGTAAGCGGGTCGAGCACGCTGCAGGTTACCAGCGCCCAGTTGCAATCCATTGTGGTCGCGCCCGGAGCGCCCGTGCTGCCCATTCTCAGCATGAAACAGCTCTATGCCGTGGGCACGTTCAGCGATGGCAGCGTGCAGGACCTGACCAACGCGGTTACCTGGTGGTCGAACAGCTCCCGCGTGGCGACGGTCAGTCACAGCGGATTAGTGAGCAGCAATGCCACCGGATCGGCCACCATCTCCGCCACTTTGGGGACGACTCGGGGAGCGGCTGTGCTGCAGGTATCTCCGGTGACCGTGGATTCGGTAACAGTGCAACCAGCCGAAGAAACGGTGGCCAAGGGAACGAAGGTGCAATACTCGCTGTACAGCAACCTGAGCGATGGCACAACCGTCCTGCTCGATGCACCGCGCTGGTTCACCTCGCCCGTTACTATAGCCACGGCTGCCAGCGATGGACTGGTCACCGCTAGAACGGCGGGGATCGGAAAGGTCTACGGCGAAACCTGCTGCAAGACCAGTTACACCCTGCTCACGGTGACCAGTGCACGAGCGGTGAGCTTGACGATCACGCCTGCCTCTCCATCCGTACCCGTGGGTGGCATGCAGCAGTTGACCGCAATCGCCAGCTTCGATGATGGCAGCACGCAGGACGTTTCCAACGGCGTGCATTGGACTTCGACCCAATCCTCCGCGGCCCGTGTGGACGGCACGGGTGTCGCCACTGGCATGACCGCGGGAGCGACCACGGTAAGTGCCACCTTCGGGCCGGTGGAGGGCTCTGCACAGACGGTGAGCGCCACGACCAGCCTCAGTGTGACAGGCGCGCAACTGACCGGGCTGAGCATCACCCCGGGAAACGCAACCATGACTCTGGGGCAGGCGCGGTTGTTCGCGGCTCTGGGCAGCTTCAGCGACCACAGCGTGCATCCGGTCGCGGGGCTGAGCTGGCATTCGTCGAATCCCGCCGTCGCCATTGTCCTTCCTTCCGGGCTGGTAATCAGCAGCGGCAAAGGAAGCGCGGTGATCACGGCTGCCTCGGGTGGCATTCAGGCCAGTGCCAGCATGACGGTGCAATAACCATCCGCAACGTACCCCTTTCGCAACCGCCAAAAGGCGCAACTCAGGACACCCTATGTGCGGCATTGCTGGAATTTGCAGTTCCATCTCCCAGGAAAAGATTGACCAGCGTCTGCTGGAGACGATGACTCAATTGATCCGGCATCGCGGTCCGGACGAATGGGGTGTACATGCGGAGGCCGGCATTGGCCTGGCCAACGTCAGGCTGAGCATTATTGACCTGCACAGCGGCCACCAGCCGATGCATAACGAAGACGGTTCTGTGTGGATCACCTTCAACGGGGAAATTTTCAACTACGTTGAACTTCGCCAGGAGTTGATCGCGCGGGGCCACAGATTCGCCACGCAATCCGACACCGAAGTCGTGCTTCATCTCTACGAAGAGAAAGGCGAGGACTGCGTGCATGATTTGAACGGGCAGTGGGGGCTGGCCATCTGGGACGGGAGAGAACGCAAACTGTTTCTCTCGCGGGACCGCCTGGGAGTCCGGCCCCTGTTCTACACGCTGGCTGACGGCAAGCTGATCTTCGGCTCCGAGATCAAGGCTATCTTCGCCCATCCCGCGGTGCGGCGGGAACTCGACCTGTTGGCCCTGGACCAGATCTTCACCTTCTGGTTCACACTGCCGCCGCGGACCATCTTCCGGGACATCTGCGAGCTTCCGCCGGGCCATTCGCTGGTGTTCAAGAATGGCAACGTCAGCACGCACCGCTACTGGCAGCTCGATTTCGAAAATGACGCAGGCTGCGACCGGCCGGAGCAGGAATATGCCGAGGAACTGCGGGCGCTGCTGCTCGATGCGACTCGGATTCGCCTGCGCTCGGACGTTCCGGTGGGCGCCTATCTGAGCGGCGGGCTGGATTCCACCATCGTGACCGCCCTGATTCGGCACTTCAGCAGTGCTCAGCTGCGAACGTTTTCCGTCGCCTTCACCGCCAGGGAACTGGACGAAAGCCGGTTTCAGCAGGAGGCGATTGCCCATCTGGGAACCGCTCACGAGCAGGTCAGCTGCGGATACGGGGATATTGCCGCCGTTTTTCCCGCGGTTATCTGGCATACGGAAAAGCCGGTTATCCGCGCTGCCCCGGCGCCCATGTACCTGCTTTCCCGGCTGGTGCGGGATTCGGGGTTCAAGGTGGTGCTGACCGGCGAAGGCGCGGATGAGGTATTCGGCGGTTACGACATTTTCAAGGAGGCCAAAATCCGGCGCTTTTGGGCGGCCCAGCCCGGTTCCCTGCGGCGGGCGCGGCTGTTGCGCCGGCTGTACCCTTACCAGAACAGGCTGCAGCAGCAGTCAGACGCCTATTTGCAGAGCTTTTTCCGCATCCGCCCCGAGGGCATGGCCAGCCCCTTTTTCTCCCATCTGCCGCGCTGGGAGCTGACGGCCCGGTTGAAATTCTTTCTTTCCGAGGAAGTGAAGGCAGCCCTGGGCGGATATGATTGCCTCGCCGAATTGGCGGCGCAGCTTCCCGACGATTACTCGCAGTGGCATAGCTTCTGCCGGGCGCAGTACCTGGAGGCCGCCTACCTGCTGCCCGCCTACATTCTCTCCTCCCAGGGAGACCGCGTGGGCATGGCGCACGCGGTGGAATGCCGCCACCCCTACCTCGACTACCGCATCGTGGAGCTGGGCGCCCGCATGCCGCCGCAACTCAAGATGAAGGTGCTCAACGAAAAATACATTTTGAAGCGCGCCTTCGGCCATTTGCTCCCGTCCAGCATCGCGAAGCGGCCGAAACAGCCGTACCGCGCGCCTGACGGGAGAAGCTTCTTCACCGGCACCACTCCAGAGTACGTCGAACACCAGCTGTCGGCGGGAGCGATCAGGAGCAGCGGACTCTTCGATGCCCGCTCCGTCGGTGCCCTCACCGAAAAGTTCAAAGCCGGCCGTGCCATCGGCGTCAAGGACGACATGGCGTTGATTGGCATTCTTTCCACCCAGCTCGTGATGGACAAGTTCATCGCGCATTTCCGCCAGGAGGTTCCACGTGCAGCCGCTTGAAAACCAGTTACGCCGCTTTGTGATTGACAACTTTCTTTATGGCAGGGAAGCCAGCTTTTCCAATGATGATTCTTTCCTGGAAATGGGGCTCGTTGATTCTACCGGCATGCTTGAGCTGGTTGGTTTTCTGGAAACCAGCTACGGAATTGAGGTGGAAGACGCCGACCTGGTGCCGCAAAATCTCGATTCCGTTTCGCGGGTTGCCCAGTTTGTGCGCCGCAAGAAGCAGAACGGGCAAGCTGCGGCGCCGCGGTTCCGCTCATCCGGCCTTGTTGTCGCACGGGGGGAGGAAAGCAATGCAGATTGAGGAATTCCTGGAGCGCAGCGCGGAGAAGAGCCCGGACAAGGCCGCGCTGATTTGCGGCGGGCAGCGCCTGACCTACGCAGAGGTGGAGGGACGCGCCAACCAGCTCGCCCGCCTGCTGGTGGAGCAGGGCCTGCAGCGCTGGGAACGGGTGGTAGTGTACGCGCCCAACTCGGTGGAAACCGCGCTGGCGGTCTTCGCCATTCTGAAAGCGGGCGGCGTTTTTGTGCTGGTGAATCCCACCACCAAGCGCGAGAAACTGGCTTACATTCTCAACAATTGCCGGGCCTCGGCCCTGGTCACCACCCAGCGCCTGCTGCCGGTGGCCCTGGGCGCGGCTGCCGAGGCGCCCTGGGTACGGTTCGGGCTGGCCGCCGGCGCTTCGGCGGGCCAACTTCCCGCGGCCGGCAAGGGGCAACTGTGGCTCTCGCTGGAGAACGCCCTGCAAGAGCGGCCCACGTCGCGAGTTCCACGCAAAAACATTGATATTGATCTGGCCGCCCTTATCTATACATCCGGTTCCACCGGCCAGCCCAAGGGCGTGATGATGACCCACCTGAACGTGGTTTCGGCGGCCACCTCTATCACCACCTACCTGGAGAACACCGCTGACGACATCATCATTAACGTTCTCCCCCTTTCCTTCGACTACGGCCTGTATCAGCTCCTCATGGCGTTCAAGATCGGCGGCACCCTGGTGCTGGAACAGTCCTTTACCTATCCCTACGCCATCATCGAGACTCTGGAACGGGAGCGGGTCACGGGTTTCCCCATCGTTCCTACCATTTCTTCCATCCTGCTCCAACTCGATCTGGCACAGCACCGTTTTCCTGACCTGCGCTACATCACCAACACTGCGGCTGTACTGCCGGTGGAACACATCCGCAAGCTGCGCCGCCTCTTTCCGCATGTCCGGCTGTACTCCATGTACGGGCTGACGGAGTGCAAGCGCGTCTCCTATCTGCCGCCGGAACAGCTCGATGTCCGTCCCGAATCCATTGGCCGCGGCATGCCCAACGAGGAGGTTTACCTGGTGGACGAGCAGGGGGCCCGGGTGCCGCCGGGGGGAGCCGGGGAACTGGTAGTGCGCGGCGCCAACGTCATGAAAGGCTACTGGGAACTGCCGCAGGAAACCGACAAAATGCTGCGGCCGGGAGCGTTTCCGGGCGAAAAGGTGCTTTATACCGGCGACCTGTTCCGCAGCGACGAAGAAGGCTATTTGTATTTCGTGGGGCGGAAGGACGACATCATTAAGACCCGGGGCGAGAAGGTCAGCCCGCGGGAAGTGGAAGACGTGCTCTATGCCCACCCCGCGGTGGCTGACGCCGCAGTGCTGGGCGTGCCGGACGAAATTCTGGGGAGCGCGATTTGCGCTATTGTCAGCCTGAAGTCGGGGACTGCCGCGACGGAAGCAGAATTGCTCGCCTGGTGCAGCGATCATCTGGAAGATTTCATGGTTCCAAAGATGGTACATTTCCGCGAAATGCTGCCCAAATCCTCCAACGGCAAGATCGCCAAACGGGAACTCGCGGCCGAAGAAGCCACAGCTCTCATTGGAGCACGGTCATGAAAGATTCAGCGAAGGGCGCGCAGTGGCTGCAGATAGACGCCGCCAGTACCGCCCAAAAAATCATCTCCAACGTGCAGGACCTGGTGGGCAAGCTGCAGCGCAAGGGCCTGGTGGTCGGCCTCTCCGGCGGGATTGACAGCAGCGTCGTCGCCGCCTTGTGCGTGCAGGCTCTGGGCAAGGAGCGGGTTCTGGGGCTCATCATGCCCGAGCGTGAGTGCTCCGACGACAGCCTGCGCCTGGGCCGAATTCTGGGAGAGTTCTTTGGCATCCAGATCGCCGTGGAAGACATTACCGCGATTCTGGAAGCCGCGGGATGCTATTCCCGCCGCGACAAAGCCATTCGCGAACTGGTGCCCGATTTCGGCCCCGCTCACCGATGCAAGCTGGTGATGGCCGACCTCGCCCGGGGTGCGCGCTATGCCTTGCCTTCCCTCATCGTCGAGCCCCCCGATGCCGTGCCCCACAAGGTTCGCCTGAATGCTTCCGTATATCTCGCCATCGTTGCCGCCAGCAACTTCAAGCAGAGGGTGCGCGCCATGCTGGAGTATTACTATGCCGACCGCCTGCAATACGCCGTGGCCGGCACTCCCAACCGGCTGGAGTTCGACCAGGGTTTCTTCGTGAAGAACGGCGATGGCGCGGCCGACCTGAAGCCCATCGCTCATCTCTACAAATCGCAGGTGTACCAGCTGGCAGACTACTTTGGCCTGCCCGCTGAGATTCGCGAGCGGCCCTCCACCACGGATACGTTTTCTCTGCCCCAGTCGCAGGAGGAGTTCTATTTCTCCGTGCCCCTGCGCGTTTTCGACCTTTGCCTGTATGGCAAGAATCAGGGTCTGACGCCGGAGGAGGTATCCGCCAACACCGGGCTGAAGGTGGAGCAGGTAGCCGCGGTTTTCGAGGCCATTGAGGCGAAACGCCGAGCCACAGCCTACCTGCATCAGCCGCCGCTGCTCGTAGAGGCGGTGGGCGAAATCGCGCATTGCCTGGCACAGTGAGGTCGCCAGCATCAAGCCTGTTTATGTCGTTTTCCAGAATCACTCCCTCTGCTGTTTACATTCCGGAGGTCCTGTCATGCATTCCCTGTTAAGAGGTGTAACTGGTTTTTGTGTTCTGGCGTTGCTGCTCTGCCAGGCGCCCCGCGCCACGGCGCAATCGGAGCAATCGCCCTCCCCGGCGCCGCCCCCTGCAAACGCAATAGCGCCGATTCAGCAAACAATTACCGCAGCGCCGCCCTCCCCAGGCCCGCAAAGCCCCAGCGAAGTAGTGATTGGAAGCGGCGATCTGCTGGAAATAAGCGTTTATGGAGCTCCCGAATTCACCCGACAGGTGCGGGTAGCCGATTCCGGCGATATTTCCCTGCCCCTGCTGGGCGTCGTCCACGTCGCTGGGCTCACTCTACGGCAAGCGGAATTGCTGCTGCAGAAGTCCCTGTCGGATGGCTACTTCACCAATCCCCAAGTTTCCATTTTTGAAAAGGAGTACGGCTCGCAAGGCATATCCGTCCTGGGTGAAGTGCAGAAACCGGGCATTTATCCCTTGCCTGGGGCGCGCAAGCTGTTCGACGCCATCTCCGCCGCCGGGGGAGTGACCGCGAAAGCAGGCAATACCATTACCATCACCCATCGGGGGCTCAAGGCGGACCAGACCTTGGTCATACCCCCCAATCAGACCTTTCCGCCAGAAAGCAACGTAGCCATCTTTCCCGGAGACACCGTGGTTGTCTCCAAGGCCGGCATAGTCTATGTGATCGGCGATGTGCGCCTGCCGGGAGGATTCATTCTGGAAAACTCCGATCTAACTGTGCTGCAGGCGGTCGCCATGGCCCAGGGAACGAACACCACCGCCAAGCTGGACAATACCCTTCTGATCCGCAAGACGCCCGAAGGTCCCAAGGAAATTCCGGTCCGGCTCTCTCAAATCATGGCGGCCAAGGCTCCGGATGTGAAGGTGCAGCCGGACGACATCGTCTTCGTTCCGCGCAGCGCCGGCAAAGCGGCTATGCGGCGTGGCCTGGAAGCAATTCTGCAGACGGCAACCGGCGTGGCCATCTATGGACGGTAGACCAATAACCGTGGGCTATCTGGATTGAACTTCAGCAGCAACGCGAGCGAGGCTTGGCGAAACGCTGCCGCAAGAACTCGCGGTAGCTGGCTCGCGAGGGCAGTTGCCCTGTGCGCCGCAGAAAGCGCTGGTAGGCCGATTCGTCGAAGATTTCGCGCAGCGCTGCCAGCAGCGTCGCCCCCACCTCTTGCAGTTTCTTCACAGGACCTCCTCGCCGGCAAAGCGCGTGGGTACGAAGGGAGCTTCGTGCACGCGTGCGGCCTCGCGTCCGGAGAGTACGCGCGCCCATTGCAGCGCCGATTCCGCCAATATCATCACCACCAGGATGGCCAGAATCGCTGTGACCGCCGCGTCCAGTCGGTCGTTGAAAATCAGCCGCGCCGTTTCCGAGGTCTGCAGCGGCGCGGCCGCCAGTTCCCGGGCGTGGGCCAGGAAGCCGATGCGCGGGTTGGAGTGGAAAATCTTCTGCCACGACGCCGTGAAGGTCACCGCCACCAGCCAGCCCAGGGGAACCAGGGTGACCGGCGAATAGCGCGCCTTGCCCATCTTGATCAGGATGGTCGTGGCTACGCAGAGCGCCACCGTGGCCAGCAGCTGGTTGGCGGTTCCGAACAGCGGCCACAGCGAGTTGATGCCGCCCAGCGGATCGCGAACGCCCTGCCACAGGAAATAGCCCCAGGCGCCGGCGATCAAGGCGCTGTTGAAGAGCACACTGGGATACCAGCTGGTGCGGCCCAGGGGCCTCCACACGTGTCCCAGAGCTTCCTGAAACATGAAACGACCCACGCGGGTGCCAGCGTCGAGGATGCTCAAAATGAAGAGCGCCTCGAACATGATGGCGAAGTGGTACCAGATGGCCATCAGCAGGCGACTGCCCAGGCTGTGGGCAAAGATGTGGGCCATGCCCACCGCGAAAGTCGGCGCCCCTCCCGTGCGATTGAATAGCGTTTGCTCGCCGACCTGCTGGGCCAGCGAAGCCATGGTCGCGGCGGTCACGGGAAATCCCCAGGAGGAGATGGTGGCGGCGGCGGTGGCCGGCGCGCTGCCCACCACGCCGGCAGGGCTGGTGATGGCGAAATACACTCCCGGCTGCAGCACGCAAGCGGCGATCATGGCCATGACCGCGACGAAGGATTCCGCCGCCATGCCCCCGTAGCCCACCAGGCGGGTTTCAGTTTCGCGGCTGATCAGCTTGGGTGTAGTGCCGCTGGCAATCAGCGAATGAAAGCCGCTGACGGCGCCGCAGGCAATTGTGATAAAGGCGAAGGGAAAGATTTTCCCCGCCAGCACCGGGCCGGTGCCGTCCACAAAGCGGGTGAGCGCGGGCATGTGCAGCGTAGGGCGCAGGAGGATGATGCCCAGCGCCAACACCACGATGGTGCCCAGCTTCACGAAGGTGCTCAGGTAATCGCGCGGCGCCAGCAGCAGCCACACCGGCAGGGCGGAAGCGGCGAATCCGTAGAGGATGATCAGAATGGCCAGCGCCGGCGCGCTCAGGGTGAAATAGCGCGCCAGCAGCGGCGATTCCGCCACCCACTGCCCTCCCCAGATGGCCAGCAGCACCAGCACAAAGCCGAGCACGGATACCTCCAGCACCTTGCCCGGACGCAGCACCCGCAGGTACACGCCCATGAGCAGGGCGATGGGAATGGTCATGGCGATGGTGAACGTGCCCCAGGGACTGGATTTCAGAGCATTCACCACCACCAGGGCGACCACACCCAGCAGGATCACCATGATGCTGATGACGGCCAGGTAAGCGACCACCCCGCCCAGGCGGCCCACTTCGTCGCGGGCGATTTCAGTCAGCGACTTGCCGTCGCGGCGGACGGAAAAGAAGAGGATGACGAAATCCTGAACGCAGCCGCCCAGAATGGCTCCCACCAGGATCCACAGCACACCCGGCAGATAGCCGAACTGTGCCGCCAGCACCGGACCGACCAGGGGGCCAGGACCGGCGATGGCGGCGAAGTGATGGCCGAACACCACCCACTTGTTGGTGGGGACGAAGTCGCGGCCGTTATCCAGGCGCTCGGCTGGGGTGGCGCGCACGGCATCCCACGCCAACACGCGGGCGGCCAGGAACTTGCTGTAGAAGCGGTAGCCCAGGGCGTAGCTGCACAGCGCCGCCACCACCAGCCACATGGCGTTGATGGACTCGCCCCGGTTCCACGCAATGGCGGCCAGCGCCGCCGCACACAAAAGCGACACCGCCGTCCATGCCAGAATTCTGCCCCAGCGCTTCATCTGCGACCCCGAGCCGGACGCAAATCTGCCTTTGCTGATCGTCAAATCAGCCCTTACTGATCGTCAATCTATCAGGTTCGCTGGGAAAAAGGTGAGGCTCCGGGCAGGGCGCGGTCCCCCAGAAAACCCAATCATCTGAACCTGTGCGCTACATAAACTGACCTCCTAATCTTGCAGATTGACGGCGTACGCCCTTCTCGGCGTACGCCGTTTTTTTTTCGGTGACGCCGGCGGCCTATAATCCGAGCATGAGTCCTGCGCCGTCGGCACAGGCTGCGCCTGAGCATTTTGAAACCGCGAGGCTGCGCGCCTATCGCTTGCGGCCTGAGCATTTTGCTCTACTGCTGGCCATGCACCAAGACCCGGTGACCATGGCCACCCTGGGCGGAGTGCGTTCGGAAGAGCAGACCCGAGACTACCTGCAGCGATTTCTGCGCCATTGGGACGAGAACGGCTTTGGCATGTGGCTGCTCTACGACCGCGAACAGCAGTTCGTGGGCCGGGCGGCGCTGCGGCGCATGGAATTAGGTGGGCAGATGGAAGTGGAGGTGGGCTGCGCCTTGCTGGCGCGCTTCTGGCGGCAGGGCCTGGCCAGCGAAATTGTGGGGGCCCTCTTGCAGATGGCGTTGGAGCGGCTCGGCTTACCTGACCTGGTAGGCTTTGCGCTTCCCGAAAACCGCCCTTCGATCCGGATTCTGGAGAAGCTGGGATTCGGCTACGAGAAAGATGTGGAGTACGCGGGGAAGCGGCATGTGCTCTACAGACTCACCTTGGAACGGTTCGCGGCGCTGCGCAGGACTGGTGGTTTCGCCTGCCGTTTGCTGCTAACATCGGCCTGACGAAGATGCCCATAACAGCACGAAAACTGAAACGCAACCTGGGCCATGCGGCTGCGCGCGATGGCCACCGTGGCGAGTTCCGCCAGCTGGTGATCATCAGCGGCATGAGCGGCTCGGGCAAGAAGACGGTCCTGAACACCTTCGAGGACCTGGGCTTCTACTGCGTGGACAATCTGCCCGTGGACCTGATCCCGCGCTTCGCCGAGCTGGCACGGCATTCCGTGGACATCGAGCGCACCGCCATCGTAGTGGACGTGCGCGAAGGCGAGGGGCTGGAGAAGCTGCCCATCATCCTGAAGTCGGTGCGGCACGTGCTGCCCACCACCATCATTTTTTTGGAAGCCGATGATGCGGTTCTGCTGCGGCGCTACAGCGAGACCCGGCGGCCGCACCCCCTGGGCACGGACGAGCCGGTGAAGGCGGCATTGCAGGCGGAACGCAAGCGCCTGCAGCCCATCCGCCGCATTGCCGACCTGGTGCTCGATACCTCCAAGTTCAACGTGCACGAGCTGCGGGCGCACATCATGCAGCGCTTCCAGCCCGATTCCGGGGGCAAGAACATTCTGGTTTCCTGCGTCAGCTTCGGCTACAAACAGGGCGTGCCGGACGAAGCCGACCTGGTTTTCGACGTGCGCTTTCTGCCCAATCCGCATTTTGTCCCTGAATTCCGGCCCTATAGCGGGCGCCATCCCAAGGTGGCCAAATACATCCGCTCCTTCCCCCAGACGCAGGAGTTCATCAAGCGCATTTCCGATTTGCTGATTTACCTGCTGCCGCACTACCTACGGGAAGGGAAGAGCTACCTGACCATTGGTTTCGGCTGCACCGGGGGGCAGCATCGCTCGGTGATGATCGCGGAAGATGTGGCCAAGCGCCTGCGCAAGGCGGGCTATCGGCTGAAGGTCGTGCATCGGGATATGGCGCGGTAGCGCTAGCATTCAGCAGTCAGCATTCAGTCCCCGAGAGCGATCGCCGGGACAGGTCGCTGCGCGGCGAAGCGCCAATACGAAACAGCCCAGCGAGAAAACAATAAGAAGATTGGAGATCGGCCGGTCCAGCAGCAGCCGCCACCGGTCAAACCAATTCTCGTGTCCTGTGATAAGCCGCGTGTGCACGTGGAGGTAGCCCATTCTCGCCAGGGCATAGGCGGTCCACGAGTAGGCGTAGGCGAAAATGACGAGTCCGCTGCCTAGCAGGGCGACTCCAGTTGCTCTCTTTTCGAGACGCAAAGGAGCTGCCGCCAAGAGGCAGACAGCAGCGGCCCAAAGGAGAAGGTGCATCCAGAAGGGCCGGATGCTCGGCAAGCCGCTTAGAAGAGGGGCTATGGCAAGGTAAAGGGAACATAAACCTGTCACAAGAGCGATCAGGCGCAGAAGCATGAGGGCACCGCGTGTGCATATTACGCTCGCAGACCGAACTTGGGACCGAGCAACTGGTAAGACCAATGAGATTTGGGGAGGAAACTCCCCGGTCATCCCCGGGGGAAATGCAGCGTTGACAATGGCGCTCACGGCCTTTAGTATCTACAGCTTAGCGCCACCCCGAGCTGAAAACGATCCGGGGTCTACCCCCGGCGGAGCGATTTGTGATCAAACTCGACATCATCAACGAAGTGGTTAACAAGACGGGCATCACCAAGACCAAGGCGGAGTTGGCAGTGGAAACCGTCTTTGAAAGCATGAAAAAGTCGCTGGCCAAGGGCGATCGCATTGAGCTGCGGGGATTTGGCGTGTTCAACGTGCGCCCGCGCAAGACCGGCATCGGGCGCAACCCGCGAACCGGCGCGGAGGTCAGCATTCCCCCCGGCAAGGCGGTGCGTTTCAAGCCGGGAAAGGAATTGCAGTCAATCGATTAGAACCAGCAATTGGCATTTAGCAATTAGCACTTGGCCCCTGAAGGTTTTTCGTTGTTATCACAGGGACCATGGCTGGCCAAATGCCAAGTGCTAACTGCCAACTGCTTCTCGTCACCGGCAAAACCTCTCCTCTTGATACAATCTCCTGAACGCTGATGTCCGAACCTCTTTCCCCAACTCCCTCCACCTACGAACTTCCCGGTCCGGTCGAAGTTTTTGTTGTGCCGCAGCCACGGCGCCGCTATTGGCTGCACGCTTTGTTGTTGCTGGCGACGCTGTTCAGCACGCTGGTGGTGGGGGCGCGCATGGAGGACAACTTCCGGCACAACCGTCCGGCACTATCGGCTGGAGATGAAACCATGCCCTTTTTCCCGGTGGGCTGGGCATTGGAGAAGCCGGAGCGATTGCTGCTTGGCATTCCCTTCGCGGGCGCGCTGCTGATCGTGTTGCTGGCGCACGAGATGGGGCACTACTACTACTGCATGAAGTACGGCGTCTACGCCACGCTGCCATTCTTCATTCCTGCGCCCACGCTGATCGGCACCATGGGCGCCTTCATCCTGATTCGCTCGCCCATCCGCTCGCGTTCCGACCTGTTCGATATCGGGATTGCCGGGCCGATTGCCGGATTTGTGTTTTCCGTCATCACCCTGTTTTTGGCCATTTTCTTATCGAAACCGATGGGCCCGGGCATGGCCTCCTCCGACATCCAGATCGGCTACCCGCTGATTTTCAAGCTGGCGCATTGGCTGGGGCCGAATTCGCACGTACCGCTGGACCGCATGTACCTGCATCCCATTGGCATCGCCGCCTGGGTGGGCATGTTTGCCACCGCGCTGAATCTTTTGCCCGGCGGACAACTGGACGGCGGTCACATTGTGTTCTCGCTGTGGCCGCGGGCCCATCGCTGGGTTTCCATACTCACTCTGGTGGTGCTGATTCCTTTGGGCCGCTACTGGCCCGGTTGGTGGGTGTGGGCAGTGCTGCTCTTCCTCAGCGGGCTGCGCCACCCGCGCGTGAGCCCCTGGCCCGGCTTGGACCGGAAGCGCAAGTGGCTGGCCCTGTTCGCTCTTGTCATGCTCATTCTGACCATGGTGCCCAACCCCTTCCGCATCGCGGGCGTGGCCTGGCACTGATTCAGTGGTCAGTGGCCAGTTGTCAGTTGCCAGTTCCCGATAATCCGCAGTTACCCACTCGTTTTCGTGAATTAAGAACGGTCATTCGGGGTAAGTGCTCAATGCTAATTGCTGACAACTGACAACTGAGAACTGACAACTGGTTCACATCAGCCACACTGCATCCATATCCACAATCAGATTGCTGCGGGAGATCTTCTGCCCGGCGGCGTAGGCGAGCATGGTTCTTAGCAGGGCATTCAGCTTCTCGCGGCTGGCCGACTTGAGCAGGAAGTGATAGCGGTAGTCGCGTTTGAGGCGGGTGATGGGCGCGGCAGCCGGGCCGAGCACCCGGATTCCCACATGCGAGGTTTTCTCGAACCAGCGCCCGAGCAAGCCGGAAAATTTCAGCACCTCTTCCAGCTTTTCGCCGCGCACCAGCACGTTAGCTACGGCGTTGAAGGGCGGGTAGTGCATCCAGCTGCGGTAACGCAGTTCCTTGTCGTAGAAGCCGCGAAAGTCATGGGCGGCCGCGAACTGCACCGCATAGTGTTCGGGGAAACAAGTCTGCAGCACTACTTTGCCGGGGCTCTCGCCGCGGCCAGCGCGGCCGGCGACCTGTGTGAGCAATTGGAAGGTCCGCTCGGCGGCGCGGAAGTCAGGCAGGCCCAGGGCAATGTCGGCGCCCACTACGCCCACCAGCGTGACACCGTGCACGTCGTGGCCTTTGGCGATCATCTGCGTGCCCACCAGAATGTCGAGCTCGCCCGCGCTCAGCTGGTTGAGCAGGCGCTCGAAATCATGGCGGCCCCGCACGGTGTCGCGGTCCAATCGCCCGATGTGCGCCTGGGGAAACATGCCGTGCAGCAGTTCTTCCAGCTTTTCTGAGCCGGTGCCCACGAAGTACACGTACTCACTGCCGCATTCCTCGCAGACCTTCGGCACAGCCTGCAAGTAGCCACAATAGTGGCATTGCAGGCGGTGCTCACGCTTGTGGTGGGTGAGCGCGATGGCGCAATTGGCGCACTGCGCGGTGTGGCCGCAGGCGCGGCAGAGCACCACCGGCGCATAGCCGCGGCGGTTGAGCAGCACCATCACCTGCTCGCGGCGGGCGAGGCGGTCGCCGATTTCCGCCGCCAGCCGTCGGGAGATGACCTGCTCGTGCCCGGTTTCGCGAAACTCCTGTTTCATATCCAGAATTTCGACTTCCGGCAGCGGCCGCTGCTCCACACGGTCGGGCAGCTCGAGCAGCCCATACTTGCCTTTTTGCGCGTTGAAGTAGGACTCCAGCGAGGGCGTGGCCGAGCCCAGAACGACCGTGGCCCCGCTCATGCGCGCGCGCATCACGGCCACATCGCGGGCGTGGTAGCGCGGCGTTTCCTCCTGCTTGTAGGAGCCGTCCTGCTCTTCGTCCACAATGATGAGCGCCAGGTCTGAAACCGGGGCGAAAACGGCGGAGCGCGTGCCTACCACCATGCGCGCGTCGCCACGGCGGATGCGATGCCATTGCTCGGCGCGCTCGCGGTCAGTAAGCCCGGAATGCAGGATGGCCACCTGGTCCCCGAAAATCTGGTGCAGGTCGGCTGCGACGGCAGGCGTAAGGCCGATCTCCGGCACCAGCAGGATGGCGGAGCGGCCGGCCTGCAGCACCGCGTGCATGGCAGTGAGATAGACCGCAGTTTTGCCGGAACCGGTTACACCGTGCAGGAGAAAGCCGGCATATTTAGCGGAAGTAACCGCGGCGCGGATCTTTTCCAGCGCGGTTTGTTGTGCAGGCGTGAACTGGAATTGAAAGGGCGAGGGCCGGGGCTTGATGGTGGAGACGGCGAAACCAGCAGGCTCCTCGACGATTTCGACGAGGCCGCGTTTGACCAGGGTTTGCAGCGTGGTTTGCGGGACGGGAAGTTCGCGCAGGTCGTCCACCCGCATGCGCCCGCCGGCGCGGGTTAGCGCCTCAAGGATTCGTTGTTGATTGGCGTTGAGTTTGGTTCTTTGTGCCGCCCCTACGGGGCTGGGGCTCTCTTCTTGCAGGCCTACCCAGGGCTGACGCCCTGGGCTAAAAGCTGCTTCGCCCGGCGGGCTGGGATGTTGCGACGACACACTTTCGTGCGTTCCCGATGACACGCTTCTTTGCGTTTCGGCTTGTCGTTCTTCGATCGAGTTCAGCCCCGTGCTTTCTTCAGCTGTCATCCTGAGCGAGTCCGAGCCGAGCTTGCGAGGTGAGGACGAGTCGAAGGACCTTGCGCTTGGTTGCAGTACCGCTACTTTCACAGTTCTCCGCGCTTCGCCAGCCGACGACAAATCTTCACGCGCGATCCATTTTTTTCGCACCAGGGCGGCCAGAATCTCTCTGCCCGCATGAGTCGCGGACTTTAGCATCTGCTCGCGGGCGCTCTCCCTTTCCGCCAGATAGTCGAGCACACGGAACTCCAGCATCTGATCCAGCGGCTCTTTGCGGGAACGCGCAGACGAGCCTGACATGCCTGCCTGGTGCAGCGCCAACTGGCCGGCGTCGGTGATGCGGTAGGCGCGGGCGCGGTGAAATTCAGCTGCCAGCGGCAGCATGGTGCGAAACACCTCACCCACAGGCGCCAGGTAATATTCGGCTATCCACCTGGCCAGGCGCATGAGGCGCTCGTCAAGAACCGGCGCGGTGTCCAGCACCTGCAAAACGGACTTGATTTTGACGGAGGGTTCGCGGTCGTGCAGCGCTACCACCACACCGGAGAGGCGCTGCTCGCGAAAGGGCACCAGCACGCGC
Source organism: Chlamydiota bacterium (assembly GCA_050257615.1). Classification (GTDB taxonomy): domain Bacteria; phylum Acidobacteriota; class Terriglobia; order Terriglobales; family Acidobacteriaceae; genus JAICWP01. The sequence continues at coordinate 24,967 of JBLMXE010000491.1, forward strand.
CCACCGATGACCGGCTGCGCGCTATTGCTCAGCAGCCCATTTCCATTCGGGACGCGGTAGGTAAACGTCGTGTCCAGGGGGACGGGCAGCGCTATGTCGCAGAATTGTGCCACGGGGAGAAGGTTTCCAGGGTACCAGCAATTAGCAGTTAGCACTTAGCATTTGGCCAGCCGCGGTCCGTGCAGATCACCAAGAAAACCTTCAAGGGCTAAATGCCAAGTGCCAATTGCTAAGGGCTGGTTTTCGGCTTCAATCCCAAGAATTTCATCACCATCTGCAGGTCTTTCCAGGTTTCCTTCTTCTGCCGCGGATCGCGCAGCAGGTAGGCTGGGTGATAAGTAACGGCCAGCTTGACAATGGGCCCATCGGCATCGGGGCGGCCCTGGCTGTTGACGTTCACCCTGAAGTCGTACCAGCACCCGCGCAGCTCGGCCATGGGCGAATTGATGGCCAGCAGGTTCCTGGCCGCGGTCGCTCCCAGGGCCACGATCACCTTTGGGCGGATAGCGGCGATCTGCCGCATGAGAAAGGGCAGGCAGGTTTCGCATTCGTCGCGCTCGGGCGTGCGATTGCCAGGCGGACGGCACTTGACGACGTTGGCGATGTAAACATCTTCGCGGCGGAGCCCCATGGCCGCAATCATGTTGTTGAGCAGTTGGCCGGCGCGCCCCACAAAGGGCAGGCCCTGTTCGTCTTCATCGGCTCCCGGCCCTTCGCCCACGAACATAAGCTCAGCGTGAA
>JBLMXE010000492.1:0-3373 GCA_050257615.1 Chlamydiota bacterium
CACCGACTTCTGAATCGCACTTCTGATATTCTGTGCGGGATAACAGGGATACCAATATGAGCTCGCAAATTATTACCCGCAATCTTCCCGCCCGTTCGCACACCCTGGCGCGGAATACGGCTCTGGTGGTGGGCGCCAGCCTGTTTGTGGCGCTGTGCGCGCATATAACCGTGCCGTTGCCCTTCACCCCGGTGCCGCTGACGCTGCAGAATTTTGCCGTGCTGCTGGTGGGCCTGGTACTGGGCAGCCGGCGGGGATTCGCGGCGCTGGCGCTGTATCTGGCCGAAGGCCTCATGGGACTGCCATTCTTCAATCCCACCGGTCCGGGCGGAATCGCGCAACTGCTGGGGCCGACCGGCGGATACCTGATCGCCTATCCGGTGGTGGCGTTCCTTGCCGGATGGCTGTGGGAGCGCAGCAAGGGCGGCTTTGCCCGCGCCGCGGTGGCGTCGGTGGCGGCGGAGATTGTGCTTTTTGCCGGCGGAGTTTCCTGGCTGATGGTGATGGCGCATGTGCGGTTTGCGCAGGCGGCGGCCTTCGCGCTGTATCCCTTCCTGTTTGCTGAAGTCATCAAGGTGATGGCTGCCTCCGGCGCGGCCAGCCGTTTTCACCGCAGCTACCGGGTGAATCCGTGAGTCCAGCCAATCCATCGCACCTAGCCGAACCGGAAAGCGAGACCGACGTCCGCGAAATCACGGTGGCTCACAGCCCCGACTCGGACGATGCCTTCATGTTTTATGGGCTGGCCACCAACAAGGTGCGCGTCCCCGGGCTGCGCTTCACGCACACGCTTTGCGATATAGAAACGCTGAACCGCAAGGCCCACGAGGGGGTTTACGACCTGACCGCCATCTCCTTTGCCGCCTATCCTTACATTCAGGAGAATTACGCCCTGCTTTCCTCCGGGGGGAGCGTGGGCGAGGGCTACGGGCCCATGATTGTGGCCACGCGGCCCTTCTCGCAGAGCGAGATCAAGAACATCAAGATCGCGGTTCCCGGCACGCTGACCACGGCCTATCTGACCTTGCGTCTGTTCGCGCCGGGCATTGAGACCGCGGTGGTGCCCTTCGACCAGATCATTCCCCAGGTGGTGGAGGGCAAATACGAAGCCGGACTGATCATCCACGAAGGCCAGCTCACGTATTCGAAGAGCGGCCTGCAGAAAGTTGTGGACCTAGGCCAGTGGTGGCTGAAGATGACGGGGCTGCCGCTGCCGCTGGGGGGCAACGCCATACGCCGCAGCCTGGGGGCGGAGACCATAGCCGGAGTGGCGAAGGCACTGCGTGGCAGCATCCAGTACGCGCTCGACCACCGGGAAGAGGCACTGGAGTATGCCAAGCAGTTCGGGCGCGAACTGGATGCGCAGCTGGCGGACAAGTTTGTGGGCATGTACGTGAACGAGCGCACGCTGGATTATGGGCCGGACGGGCGGGAAGCGGTGCGGCGACTGCTCGACATGGGCCACCACGCGGGCATCATCCCGATAGCCGCAAAGGTGGATTTCGCGGCCTGAGCCGTAGCACCGCCATCCTGGCGGCCCGATGGGCGGGCGAGACACCCGCCAGACAGCCGGCGAGACACCGGCGCTACGAGAGAGACATCTAGTTCAAATTCCCCAGGCCATGCATCTGGCCGTCAATCTTGCATAATGTGGGCTTCTCGGTGTTGTCAATGCGATGCCGCGCCGCAGGTATGGTGCGCAGGTAGGCGTAGATGGCCTTCAGATCCTGGTCGGTCAGGCCGCTGAAGGCCCAGGTGGGCATCATGACGTTCAGCTTGCGTCCCTTGACCGATCCTGTGCGCATCATCTGCACGAACAAAGCCTCATCGTAATAAGAAATGCCGGAGGGATCAGGAGTGATATTGGCACTGACCACGGTATGCCCGCTTTCCGGGAAAGGGTTGCCGCCCGCCAGGTACATGCCGGCAATGTTCTGGCCGTGCGCGTCGCGGGGGGTATGGCAGCCGCCACAGTCGCCCACCGCAGCCACCAGGTATTTGCCATAGGCCACCTGATCGGCGGGATCGGGCGCAGCGACGGCGGTGGTAACGGGCTGGGGGGCATTATTGATGAGTCGGGAGACGGGAAACGGCAGTTGGGTGCGGCCCGGGTTGTTGCGCGCCGGCGGTTGCGAGCGCAGATAAACAATCACCGAGGCCAGATCTTCATCCGACATGTGGCGAAAATTCTGGTAAGGCATCATGGGAAACAGGGCCCGGCCGTCGCGGCCAATGCCCTCGCGGATGGCGCGTGCCAGTTCGTCGTCGGTCCAGTTGCCAATGCCGGTTTCGGGGTCGGGTGTGATGTTCGAGGCCACGACCCGAAAGCCAGCCTGGTCAATCATCACCTGGCCGGAACCCTTGGGGGCGACAAACTGAGGGACGTCGCGGTCCTTGGCGTCGAAGCGTGTATGGCATCCGTAGCACAGGGAGATGTGTTCTACCAGGTATTCGCCGCGCTTTAACCTCTGGGGAGTGGCTTGGAAGTGGCGGCTGGTCAGGGAGCGCTGGGGCGGGCCGATAATCGGACGCCAGCCCACGGTGAAAGTAATCCCAGCTGCCAAAACCAGCAGCAGAATGACACAGGCATACCCGGCAAAGCGGACCAACGTCCGGCGCGATGACATGATCTTTCTCCGTTAACAGGGAATTGCGACCCGCCTCTGGTGTTGCAGGCTTTTTACCTGAATGGGGCAGGGTAATCAATGGCCTTTTGCTGAGCCGAAGTCAAGGGCGGCAGGCGAAGGGGGCAGGCTCCCTGGATCAGGTGAGCTGAAGGCGGGCGGAGTGGAAGCGGAAACCGGGAATCATGTACACTTGCCTGCCCACACTTTACTGATTTCCAGTAAAGTTCGGGGAGAGGGCCGGGCCGGAGCGGGGCTGCAACCGGCAGTGCCGGGGGCGATCAGGCGGCAGGGCAGAGCGTGGCGGAAGTGCAGGGATGGCGGGTGGAAATTGCCGGTGATAGGGCTGTGATATACTCCGGTACGTGAGCGATATATCGCGACACGACATTATTTGACCGACTCGAGGGCGCAAGGTCCGCGCCGCACAGTTGAAAATTTCAACAGGCGAGCGAAAAAATTCCGCAGGCGGAGCTGCGGCAGTTGGGCGGCACGCCGGCGAATGTTATAATCACTGGTTTTCGTGACCGGAGTCACAGCATACTTGTGATGTCAATCGTGGTGAGAATGCCCAGCGGAGACGCAGCAGCAGAACGGGAGCGCCAGGGGAGTGTTGGCGTTCCGCTTACGCGATAGATGGCCCAGATATTTCATCGCAGCACCAATACAATCTCACGCTTCACAATCTTTGGGTCCCTGGTGGTAGTGGCGGTGGGCTTGTGGGCGGCGCTGCAGCTGCAGCGGTCGCC
>JBLMXE010000493.1:0-5507 GCA_050257615.1 Chlamydiota bacterium
AGTCGCGCACTTCGCCGGCCTCGCCCACGCTGATGGCTTTGGAATCCTGCCCGCCCATATCAATCACGGTGCGCGTGCCGGGGAACAGGTAGTGGGCGCCGCGGGCGTGGCAGCTGATCTCAGTCATCTGGGTGTGGCCGAAAGAAATCTTGTAACGGCCATAGCCGGTGCCCACCACGAAGCCGACTTCGCGCGTCTCCAGGCCGGCCTGGCGGCAAGCGGTTAGGAAGGCATGCTCGGCGGCCTTGCTCACATTAGCGCCGGTATCCACCAGCACGCGGGCCACGATGCGGGCGTGCTCGTTCTCCTGCATCATGACGGCCTTGGTCTGGGTGGAACCGACGTCAACTCCGGCAGCAAATCGCATAATGGCTCCTCAGGCGCGGGCGGCCAGCTTGGAGTGTTCCAGCGCCTCGAAAAACGCGTCAATACGGTTCTTGGTTTGGGCTTCGGCGAAGTAGCGCGGGTCCTCCAGGTCAGACTCGATGTAGAGCGTGGGCACGCCCAGCACGCGGGTGAAGTAGTCGCGCATGTCGCCCTGGCCGGCGGAAAAGAGGCGGCAGCTCTTGACGAAGTGGATGATTACGCCGTCGGCGTTCCACTCCTCCACGTAACGCCTAATTTGTTCGTAGCGCTGCAGGTAATTTCTGTTGGTGACGTTCTGGGCCAGCATGTGCATGGCCACGGACTCGAACGGGTTCTCTGGATCGTGGCGAAAACCGAATTCCCAGAGCCCACCCACGGTGGAGTACGTGGAAGCCACTGCGCAGGCCTTCCACTGGGCGAACATGTCGCGGAAGGTGCGGAAATAGGGGTAGGGAGGAGGACCCTCCATCACCACGCGGAATTTTTCCTGGTCGTAAACGCCCTCGCCGTTGGCCACTTTTTCCTGCAGTTCGCGCAGCGCGACTTCGAAAAACTCAACACCCTCCGGGCTGGCGCGATAGACGTAGAGCGGACCCATCAGGGTGATGGCGTCGAAGTAGGCGTCAAAGGGGGAAGGGGAGCGGCGCGCCAGGTGCTTGATTTGCGACCATAACTCCTCCACGCGCGCCGAGCAGCGTACCGCTTCCCGAAGGCGCTCCAGGTCGAATTTTTGCCCGGAGATAGCCTCCAGGACTGGCACCAGTTCTTTCAGTTGGCGCACGACATACTGCACGTCGGCGGGTGTGGGCTCGGCGGTACGCAGAAAGGGAACATCAATGGTATAGAGGCGCGCCCCGGTAAAAGCGGCCACGTGCTCGAACCATTTCAAGTAGGTGTTGCAGCCGACAAAGTTGCAGAGCACCAGCGCAGGTTGCGGCAGGCGCGAGCCGGTGGGGGTCATGCCCTTCAGTAATGCTCCGATGTCGGCCTTCACGTAGGCGCAATTGTCGGCGGCATAGCCCAGGTCTTCGGCGGCGAGTATGGGCTCCAGCGACTGATGGCGGATAGCCAGCTGCAGGGCGTTAATTTCCGGGTAGATGGGCACGGCGTCGAAAGCCTGCAGCAGCTCTACGCAGTTGCCGGATATCATCAGCGAAACGGCGGGCGGGCGTCCGGTAGCCGCCGACTGCTCCAGCCGCTCATACCAGTTGAGCATGAGCTGTTTCTGGCGCTGGTGAATCTGGCCGCGGTATTCGTGTTTTGCAGTCACCAGTTTTTGGCTCCTTCCAGGTTTTATCTTTGGCCCCGGATTTGTTGCACCTGGCAAAGGTAGTTGGTAGCTGGTAGCTAGTAGTTGGTGATCGGCTCGAACTCAGCAGCTAACTACCAACTACTAGCTACCAGCTACCGCTGTTAAACAAACATCAGCGACTCCACAAACGTCTCCACTTCCGTGCGCACGCGGTCGAAGGTAAACATTTTTTCCTCGAACTCGAGCAGCAGGTGGGGAATGCCCAGACCCTCCAGCGCGCGCTTGAAAAGCACGTAATCGAAGTACGCGGGCTCGCAAAATTTCGCGATCAGAAAAATAACGGCGCTGGCCTGGGTGCGGCGGACCTTCTCCACCAGTCCGGCAGTGCGCGATCGGACGGGATCGTGGCGCACGGAGGAGTAAACGGCGCGGGCAGCGTAGCTCTCGGCCAGGGCCAAGACGGGATCGCCTTCTGTCGGCACGTCGTCGGTGAACCAGCGGCGCCCCAGCACGAAGTCGTCATCCACGATGTAGCAGCCGGCCTCTTCCATCAGGCGAATCAGTTCGCGCGGCGGTTGCTCGCAGAAAGCGCCTTCCACCACCACGCGCAGCGAGTCGCGAGGCTTGGCGGCGCGGGCGGGCAGGCCGGCCAGCACCTCCCGCAACAGCTCGGTATGCGCCTCCACCGGCATCAGGTTACCGGCACGAAGGAGCAAGTAGAGTTCGGAGGCGCGCAGCAGGTGTGGCTCTTCGGCGCGCAGGCGCGAGAGTTGCCGCAGCAGCGCCCGGTTTTCGTTGTAGAGCGCAATGGAGTGGCGCAGCCGGTCCTCGCTGAAAGCGCCGCCGCTCATCTGCTTCAGGCTGGCGATCAGGCGCCGGTATTCGCTGGCCAGGAAGTCCACCGTGGCCGGTGTGGCCGAATTGTGGGGCAGGTGGAGGAAATCAATATAGCGATCGGGAGAATTGCGCTTGAGAACGAAACAGAGATTGCGCGCTGAATCGCAGATGGAGGAGAAGAGGAAGCCGTCAAAAGGATCGAGGCGTCCGGTCAGGCCGAGTTCCATCGTGGTTTTAACGATGGAACAGATGAAGGAACCAAAGCGGGCGTCGGCGTGCTGGATATCTAGCTGGTCGCCGGCGCCGGTGAGGCCCACCGGCAACATGCCACAAGCGTGAATGATCTCCACCGGCACGTACACGGGGAAGTAAGCGATGGCGCGAGCGTCCGCGTGTTCTGCCTTCCACTGGCGCACCGAGGTGAAGCTCAGGTCGGCGATCAGCTCTTCGCACTTATCGAACGTTCGTTCCATATAGCATCCGTTTAAAAAGCCGCTCGCGCGGCCCTCATCTTTTCTATCCTGCCATGGTCAGGCCGCCGTTCACGCTGATGACCTGACCGGTGATGTATCCGGCGTCGTCGGAAGCCAAAAAAGCGACCACGGGCGCAATTTCCGCCGGCTGGCCCAGGCGCTTGAGGGGAATGGCGCCGGTCACCGCGCCCAGAATCTTGCCGCCAAACTCCTCAGCCTTGATTTCCTCCAGCAGAGGCGTGTCTACCAGGCCGGGGCAGACCACGTTCACGCGAATGCCATCGCGGGCATGCTCCCGGGCCAGGGTCTTGGAAAAGGCCACCACCGCGGCCTTGGCGCCTGAATAGACAGCCTCGCCCAGCGAGCCTACGCGCGCGGAATCGGAACTGATGTTGACGATGGCGCCGTGGCCGCGCGCTTTCATATGGGGCAGCACCGCGTAGCAGGAATTGAGTACGCCACGGTAGTTGATGCCGATTATGCGGTCCCACAGCTCCGGCGTGCTCTTGAGGAAGGGCAGGAGGCGATCCCAGCCGGCGTTATTGACCAGCACATCCAACCCATCGAAGCGTTCCACCGCCGCTTTGGCCGCGGCCTGCATGTCGTCCACCCGGGTGACATCAGCGGCGTGGGCCTCGACGCGGCGGCCGGTTTCTTTTTGTAGACGGGAGGCCGTAGCCTGGGCATCCTCCTGGCGCAAATCAGCGATCAGGACATCGGCGCCGGCCAGGGCCAGTGCGCGGGTGATGGCGCCACCGATGCCACGGGCGCCCCCAGTCACCATCGCGACTTTGCCAGTCAAGTTCATCTTGGTCACTTCGCGGCGAAAGAGCCCGCGTTACAAACTTGTCTATCCTTTGCGGGCGGGCGTCTGCCCTGAGCTTGCTGAAGACGCTCCCGCGGCACAAAGTTCGTGTCCTACTTCCTCCAGCTTGAACAGCTTGGCCGTGTTTTCGTAAAGCAGCTTGCGCCTGGTTTCGGGCTTGAGGCCGAGCTGGTCAATCTGGTTCAGGCTCTCCTGCCAGGGCAAGCCGTTGGTGCCCCAGAGGCAGCGGTCCTGGCCCAGGCGGCTGTTGATGAACTGCAGGATGGGCGGGGAAAGATACTTGGGCATCCAGGCGTCCACGCCCAGCCACACATTCTCCCACTTGTAGCAGACGGAAATCAGCTCCTCCACCCAGGGCCAGCCGGTGTGCGCGCCCACCAGTTTCAGTTCAGGAAAGTCGCAGGCCACCCGGTCCAAGTAGATGGGCCGGGCGCAATCGCTGGGCATGGCTTCCAGCACGTGCCCCACCTGCAGCGAAACCGGCACATCCAGCTCCACGCATTTGGCGTAGAGCGGATACATTTTGCGGTCGTGCAGCGGAATATCGAAGCCGTAAATGTGCACGTAAACGCCGCGAAAGCCGTGCTGGGTGACCGCGGTTTCGATTTCGCGCAGGCTTTCGCTGATGTGGAAGGGATCGTAGCCGGCCAGGCCGGCAAAGCGGTCAGGATGGCTCTGGGTGTACTGCAGAACTTCTTCCAGGCGGGTGTCCATGTACATCCACTTGCGGCGGTAGGACCACATCTTGCACTGGGCGATGAATACCCTCTCCACGCCGGCGGCATCCATGCGGGCCCGCATGTTGTCGAGGGAGGGGAACTGGGGCAGACCGCCGATGGCGCGCTCCATGCGACATATCAGCTCGCCCTCCTTGGCCTTATTCCAGCGGGCAATGAACTCCGGCGTGGCCACGTAATACATGAAATCAATGGCCCGGGGTGGAGGGGCGTCAGCTGCCATATGGTGTGGCAGCTTATCGCGGCGCTAACACAAGGGTCGGTGATGCAAATCACATATCCGCGTGATGTGAGATCGGCAGACCCGCGGCCCAACCTGTGTGACGGATGACCGTGACGGCGCGGCCATGGCGGTCTACTCTAACCAAGAAGAGGGTGCTATGTGCCTGGCAGTTCCCGGCAGGATCGTGAACCTCCGCATGGCCAACGGGGTGCGGTATGGCCGGGTGGAATTCGGCGGCATCGTACGCCAGGTCTGCCTCGACTTTGTGCCCCAGGCTGGGGTTGGAGACTACGTGATGGTACACGTAGGCTTTGCCATCAGCTGCGTCGACCGGGAGGAAGCTGAACGCACTTACGAGATGCTGAACAGCATGGGCCTGCTGCAACAGGAACTGGAGCCGCCTGTAAGCTGAGTCCGAGTGGGCTCTCCTCTCCCCCATCAAGGATCTTCTCCGCCATCACCGGCCGTCGTGACCCCAATCACCGCCGCCTGTGTCTATACCAACTAGAGTGGTTGCAGGATGGGGCCGGGCGCGTCATCGCATCTGTTTCCGCTGCCCGCCGCGGCCCGCGCGAACTGGCGATGAAATACATGGACGAGTACCGCGACCAGCGCATCGCGCTTGCCCTGGCCGGCGAAATCGCCCGCCACACCACCCGCGACTGGGTGCTAATGGAAATCTGCGGCGGACAGACCCACACTATCATGCGCTACGGCTTGGATGAGCTGGTACCGCCGTGCATTCACCTGGTGCACGGGCCCGGCTGTCCCGTTTGCGTAACGCCGCTGGAAA
>JBLMXE010000494.1:0-5225 GCA_050257615.1 Chlamydiota bacterium
TCTATCGCTCGCCGGCCATGATGGCCAATGTGGCCGTGCGCAACTGGAAGTTTCTGGCCAAGCTGGGCATTACCGGCTGCCGCTGGTTCGAGGGCGTGGGCAGCTACCTGCAGGTGCGCAAGATCGCTTTGTGCGGGGCCGACTCGCCTACCATCAGCCCGGAGCAGCCGATTGTGCTCACGCTGAAGGTGATCTACCCGTTCCCCGGCCTGCCCACCGAGCAGCAGGGGCATCGCGGGCGCTACCAGCTGATTTCTACCTCGTTTCGCGATTATGAGCGGCAGATCCGGCGGCAGTTTGACGACATGTTCTCGCGGGCGGGCTTCGATCCCAGGCACGACATCGCGGGCATCGTGCTGAACCGCTGGGGGCACGCATATTTAAGCCCCCAGCCGGGCTGGTATTACGGCACAAACGGTAAGCCCGCGCCGCGCGACGTGTTGCGGGCGGCGCCCTTCGGCCGGATTGCCTTCGCCAATACCGATCTTTCGGGCAACATGGACCACCGCAGTTCCATCCTGGAAGCCGACCGCGCAGTGGGTCAACTGCTGGACCAGGTGCTGGCAGGTTAGCCGCCGCTCCCTGTTGTGACATTCCAAAAAACTGGTCATGAGCCAGTCATTTGCCAGGGCCGGCTACAAGAATGGGTCTTCGGAAGGGCACGCCTTCAGCTGTGCTCCCAAGCCCCCGAGAAATCGGGCTTTAGCCCCTCAGGGTCGGGTTTCTGAGCCTTTGAAGTCCAGTCGAAAACAGGGTCAAGCCCAATAGAGCCAGGCTACTTTCAAATACCCTCCTGGCATTTGTGACGCACGCACTTTCCTTGGTAAAGCCTTTCTGAGACACTGGAGCCTCAATCCCACCTCCGGACACCGCTTGGGGCGGCTCGGCGCAGGTAGAGGAAATCGAGAATGCAAAAGCGAGTCCACACACTTCCTTCAGCCCCAGGGCAGGAGTGGCTGCTGTTGGTTGCAGCACTGTGTGCCGTGACCGTGTTCAACGGTTGCAGCGGCAACAATGTATCGGCTTCCATGCAGGCGCCCCCGCCGGCGCAGGTCAAGGTCATGACGGCCGAACTGCGCACGGTGCAGGACAGCAGCGAGTACGTGGCCACCATCAAGTCGCGCAACTCGGCCACCATTCAGCCGCAGGTGGAAGGCCAGATCACGAAAATCTATGTGCGCTCGGGCGAGCGCGTGCGTGCGGGCGCACCGCTGCTGGAAATTGACCCACTGAAACAACGGGCCACGGTTAACAGTTCGGAAGCGAGCGCCCGTCAGAAGCAGGCCAACCTGGAGTGGGCCCGCACCCAGCTGGAGCGCGCGAAAAAGCTCTATGCCGCCGGGGTAGTGAGCAAGCAGGACCTGGACCAGGCGCAGACGGCCTACGACGCCGCCCAGGCCGACCTGGCGTCGCTGAACGCGCAGGTCAAAGAGCAGCAGGTGGAGTTGCAATATTACGAAGTAGTGGCGCCCAGCGACGGGATCGTGGGCGACATTCCCGTGCACGTGGGCGACCGGGTAACCAACTCCACCATGCTGACCACAGTGGATCGCAACACCGACCTGGAAGCTTACGTCCAGGTGCCGCTGGAGCGTGCGCCGGGGCTGCGGCTGGGACTGCCCGTGGATATTGTGAGCGATGCAGGTACGGTGCTGGCACATTCACGCGTCACCTTTATTTCGCCGCAGGTGGATACGGGCATGCAGTCGGTATTGGTGAAGGCGCTCATCACCAATCCGCGGCGGGGGATCCGCTCGGCGCAGTTCGTGCGGGCGCGCGTGGTGTGGAGTTCGCATCCCGGGCTGACGATTCCGGTCACGGCGGTAACGCGCATCAGCGGCCAGTACTTCGCCTTTGTGGCGGAGCAGGGCCCCAAAGGAACAGTGACGCGGCAAGTCCCGGTGCAGGTGGGCGAGATCAGCGACAGCAGTTACACGGTGCAGGGCGGGATCAAGCCCGGAGACCAGGTGATTGTTTCGGGGACGCAGAATCTGGCGGATGGCGCGCCGGTGACGGTGGTGAAGTGAACCGTTGACGGCCAACGGCTGACGATCAACAACAGGGGCTTGGGGCGATTGCGTGTTCGTTGATTTTTTCATAAGGCGGCCGGTATTTGCCACGGTGTGCTCGCTGTTCATCGTGATTGCGGGCGCCGTGTGCATTCCTCTGCTGCCCATCGCACAATACCCGCAGCTGGCGCCGCCGCAGGTAACGGTCACCAGCGTGTACACCGGGGCCAACGCGCAAACGGTGGAATCGGCGGTGACCACGCCGCTGGAGCAGGCCATCAACGGGGTCGAGGGCATGCGCTATATGACCTCGGCCAGCACCAACGACGGGATGAGCCAGATCACCGTCACCTTCGACTTGTCGCGCAACCTCGATCTGGCCGCGGTGGACGTGCAGAACCGCATCTCAACTGTAACCGGGCGCCTGCCCACCGAGGTCAACACCACCGGCATCACCATCACCAAGAATTCCAGCGCCTTCGTGTTGGCCGCCGGCTTCTACTCCGCTGACAATCGCTACAGCAACGAGTTCATCAGCAACTACATTGACGTTTACATCAAGGACGCGCTGAAGCGCATTCCCGGCGTGGGCGACGTCATGATCTTCGGCGAGCGCAAGTACTCCATGCGCTTGTGGGTGGACCCGGTGCGGCTGGCGGCACGCGGCCTGACCGCCAGCGACGTGGTCAACGCCTTGCGCGAGCAGAACGTGGAGATTGCCGCCGGACAGGTGGGGGCTTCGCCGGCGCCACCCAATCAGCTCTACCAGATCAGCGTGCGCGCAGTAGGACGGCTGAGCGAGCCCGCGGAATTTAACAACATCATCCTCAAAACCGGCAGCGACGGCAGCCTCATCCGGTTGCGCGATGTGGGCCGCGCCGAACTGGGGGCGGAAGCTTACAACAGCAACCTGGCCTATAACGGCTACCCATCCATCGGCTTTGGCGTGATGCAATTGCCCACGGCCAACGCCATTGACGTGGATCGTGCCACCCGTTCTGAGCTGGCCCGGCTGGCGAAATTCTTTCCCCCGGGACTGAAGTATGCCATTGCCTTCGACACCACCACCGTGGTGGGCGAATCCATTCGCGAAGTGCTCTTTACCCTGCTGCTGGCCATCGGCTTGGTCGTGCTGGTTATGTTCTTCTTCCTGCAGGACTGGCGCAGCACCCTGATTCCGGCGGTAACCATCCCCGTGTCGCTGGTGGGAACGTTCGCCTTTATCAAACTGCTGGGCTTCTCCATTAACACCCTGACTTTGTTCGGCATCACCCTGGCCACCGGACTGGTGGTGGATGACGCCATCGTGGTCATCGAGAACGTGAAGCGGCACATGGGCGAGGAGCATATCAACTCGCACGTGGCGGCGTCGGAGGCCATGGGCGAAGTCACGGGCGCGGTGATCGCCACCTCGCTGGTGCTGGTCTCCGTGTTTGTGCCGGTGGCCTTCTTCCCCGGTACCACGGGATTGCTTTACAAACAGTTTTCGCTCACCATCGCCTTTTCCATCGTTATTTCCGCCTTCAACTCGCTCACCTTCACGCCGGCATTGTCGGCGCTGGTCTTGCGCGGGGAAACTCGGAAGGGGCGTTTCTTCTCGGCGGTTGAGGCCGTCATCCATCGCACCACTAATGCGTACCGGCATTCGGCGCGCCGGGCTCTGCGCTTTCGCTGGGCTCTGCTGCTGTTGTTTTTTGCTGGTCTGGGGATGACCTACTGGGTGTTCAAGAAGGTGCCCATGGGCTTCGTGCCCGACGAAGACCAGGGCTACTTCATGGTGACGGTGCAATCTCCTGAAGGCGCGTCGCTCGATTACACCACCAGGATCATGGACCAGGTGCAGCAGGTGCTGGCGCGCAACAAGAACATCGAGGGCGTTTTCAGCGTGGCCGGGTTCAGTTTTGCCGGGGCCAGTCCCAACCGCGGCATGTGCTTCGTTAGCCTGATGCCCATCAGCGAGCGCAAAGGAAAGGACCAGTCCGCGGATGCGATTATCGCCAGCATACGCGGGTCCTTGGCGGCCATCTCCGGCGCCATGGTCGTACCGTTTTCTCCGCCGCCCATCGAAGGCCTGAGCAACTTTGGCGGATTCCAGTTCATGGTCCAGGACGAGGGCGGCACCACCTTGCCGGCCCTCTACGACGCAACCCAGAAGCTGGTGCGCGAAGGCAATGCGCGCAAAGATCTGCAGGGATTATTCAGTTCCTTTACCGCCAACGATCCGCAGTTTGTGGTCAATATTGATCGCGAAAAGGCCAAGAGCCTGGACGTGCCGCTCAGCCAGGTCAGCGACGCCCTGCAGGTGTACATGGGCTCGAGCTACGTCAACGATTTCAACTTCAATAATCGCAGTTACCGTGTGTACGTGCAGGCCGACGAGCGGTTCCGCTCACAGCCGCGCGACATTCGCCAGTATTATGTGCGCTCCGACAAGGGCGTGATGATGCCGCTGGAGAACCTGGTGACCATCAAGGAAACCACGGCGCCGCAGATCATCAGCCACTACAACCTGTTCCGTTCGTCAGAAATTGATGGCTCCCCTGCGCCCGGCTACAGCTCGGGCGAGGCCATCAAGACCATGGAAGAGCTGGCGAAGAAGGTGCTTCCCCTGGGCATGGGGTACTCCTGGACCGGGCTTTCGCTGGAGGAGATCAAGTCGGGCGGGCAATCCATCCGTCTGTTCGGGCTGGGCCTGCTGTTCGTGTACTTGACCCTTGCCGCACAGTACGAGAGCTTTACGTTGCCCTTCATCATCCTTCTGGGCGTGCCTATGGCGCTTCTGGGCGCGCTGGGAGCGCAGGGTCTGCGCGGGCTGCTGGACGATGTCTATTGCCAGATTGGCCTGGTGATGCTGATCGGACTGGCCAGCAAGAACGGCATTCTGATCGTGGAATTTGCCGAGCAACTGCGCCGCCGCGGGCTATCCATTTCCGAAGCCGCGGTCGAAGCGGCTCGCATTCGACTGCGGCCCATCCTGATGACCTCATTCGCCTTCATTCTCGGGGTGCTGCCGCTGGTATTCGCCTCCGGCGCGGGCCAGGCCTCCCGCCACTCCGTGGGCACGACCGTGGCCGGCGGCATGGTGGTCTCCACCATCCTCAACCTGTTCTTCATTCCCGTGCTCTACGTGATTATGAAGACCCTGACCACGCGAGGGGGCAAGCCGGCGGGCGAAATAACGGAAATATCGGCGCCCGAAACCGCCGCCCACACCGC
>JBLMXE010000495.1:0-3325 GCA_050257615.1 Chlamydiota bacterium
CACAGCATCCGCGACGATGAAATGAAGTTCGGCTACTCAGTCACCGGGCTGATCCACCCGGCAAGCGTGCTGGCCAATAGCGGAGCGCGGGCGGGCGACCGCTTGCTGCTCACCAAGGGGCTGGGCACAGGGGTGATCTCCACCGCCATCAAGAAGGACAAGGCCAGGCCAGAGTGGATTGAGGCAGCGACTGCGTCCATGACCACGCTGAACAAGACTGCGGCAGAAGTCATTATTGGCAAGGCAGGCGAGCTGCGCTCGCCCGGGCAGCCGGGGGCGGCTGTCCCCACACAAGCATCAAGAATTGCTTACGAAGTTCATGGCATGACGGACATCACCGGCTTTGGGCTGATCGGGCACGCGCGCGAGATGGCTCTGGCCAGCAACGTCAGCCTGCGCCTGCACGCCGACCGCGTGCCCCTGCTGAAAGGTGCCCTCGAGTGCGCGCGCGCCGGCTACATTCCCGGCGGACTGAAGGCTAACCGCGATTTTGCCGAGTGCGCGGGCCAGTTCGCCGAGGACATCAGTGAGGAAGTCAAGACCCTGTTCTTTGACCCTCAGACCGCGGGCGGGCTATTGATCTCGGTAGCAGCCGCGGATGCGGAGAGGCTGGCTGGCGATCTCAAAACGAACGGCGTGCCCGCAGTCGAAATCGGAGAAGTCCTGCCCCGCGCGCAGCCGCTCATCTCTGTCCAACACTGATTTTTCAACCACAGAGGACACAGAGGGCACAGAGGAAAACTATTTCATTACCCATCGCCATTGATTCACAAGACCAGCGGCCGGGGTTTTTCGGTCAATCGTAGTCGTCAATCACGAATCATCAATATTTTTTCTCGGTGTCCTCTGTGGTTAATCCAGGCTTTCACAGCTGAGCGAAGTTCTGCTGGCAGTTGTTCCCATAAGTGAACGAGTGAAGGTCCAAGCCGCGCGCATCGGGACTCAGACGGATGGAGTGTGCTCCGAATTGCGGGTTGTTCACCAAGTAGTACATTCGCGGCTCGCTGACCTCGACGTAGGAACCTTTGCTGTCGTTCTTCACATCCACACCGGCGCTGGATTTATCCAGCGGCTTGCCATCTTGCTCCAAATATAGCCGTACCGGCTTCTTGGGATTACCAACGCTGAGCACGGCGTAAAGCGAACGCGCATGGTAGCGCAGATTGGCGCTGACGCTCGCCGCTTCGGAGATGACGCCGTCAGTTTCGGCACGCCACTTGCCCGCCAGCATCACCCCGCCGTCCCGGGGCGCGCGATCGGCGTGAAAGTCCATGGTCTGATCTTTGTGATAGCCCTGGCTGTTCTCCAGCGCGCCGCGGCCGAACCAGTCGCCCACATAGGTCTCCTCTGTGGGTACGCCGCATTGCGACGCAAAGCTATTCTCTGGCGGATCCAGCGGCACCTTCATGACCTCGGGGTAATCTTTGGCCAGCAGTTCGCGGATTCGCTTCTCCATAGGCAGGTCGTTGCCCTCGCCTTCGACCTGCATCACGATATTTCCACTCTGGTTGATGAGGTAACGGTTGGGCCAGACCTGCGACCCATAGGCGTTCCAGATGCTGCCGTTCACGTCGGAAACTACTGGCCAAGGCAGGCGAAAGCGCTTGGCGGCGCGGCGCACGTTATCAGTGCTGTGACCTATGGCAAATTCGCCATAGTGCACGCCCACCACGTCAAAGCCGTACTGGTGGTACTTGGCATACCAGCGCTTCACCACCGCAAAGTCGCGGATGCAGTTGATACAGGTGTACTCCCAGAAGTCAATCAGCAGAACGTGGCCACGGTAGCCCTTGATGTGGTGAGGCACATGAGCGCCCAGGTCAATCCAGTCCGCATCGGCGGAGAAATCGGGGGCGGGATGGGCAATTTCGATGGTCTGGGCACAAGCGACGGTGGCGAGCAGTATGGCAACGGACAGAAGTATCTTGAGGCGAGCCATACTGTACAGATTACATAACAGCCTGAACGGTCACACAAGAAATTGAAGATTTACGATTGATGGCTGAAAAAAAACTTCTGCGCCGCAGATTAACGCGGATAAACGCGGATCAGGGACAAATCGTCAATCATCAACACTCGAGATTTCGCTGGCAACTGACAACTAATTACATTCGCAATCGTCAATCTCCAATCGCAATGGTCAATGCTTTGATTTTCTCTGTGTCTCTGTGCCTCCGTGGTGAAATTAAAGTTCATAGTTCCAGCTGCTTCAGCCAGGTGCGAAATTCTTCCCCCAGGTCGGGGCGCTTGAGAGCAAACTCCACGGTAGCTTTAAGGAAGCCGAGCTTGTCTCCGGTATCGTGGCGCTTCCCTTCCACTACGTAACCGTAGATCTTTTCTTTTGCGAGAAGCAGCTTGAGCCCATCGGTGAGCTGCAGCTCGCCGCCTGTGCCCAATGGGGTGCGGGCGAGAGTATCAAAGATGGCGGGCGTCAGCACGTAGCGGCCGATGATGGCAAGATTCGAGGGCGCATCCTTGGGCCGGGGCTTCTCGACCAGATTGGTGACCTCGTAAAGGCGGCCGCCAAAGCGGCCGTCGGCAGGCTTGGGATCAAGCACGCCATAAGAGGAAATGGCCGGGCCTTCCACCACCTGGGTGGCCAGCACCGAGGACTGGGTTTCGTTGAACACATCTATCATCTGCTTGAGGCAGGGCACCTGCGCGTCCATGATGTCGTCGGCCAGAAGCACGGCGAAGGGTTCATCGCCCACCAGTTCGCGCGCCATTAGCACGGCGTGGCCCAGGCCCATGGCTTCCTTCTGGCGCACGTAGGCCACGTGAATCATGTCCGAGATCTGGCGGACCACAGTGAGGAGCTCGGTCTTGTTGCGCTCCTCGAGCATTTTTTCCAGTTCGTAGCTGACGTCGAAGTGGTCCTCGATGGCGGTTTTGCCGCGGCCGGTGATCATGATGATCTGGTCGCAGCCCGCGGCCAGGGCCTCCTCTACTCCGTACTGGATGATGGGCTTGTCCACCAGGGGAAGCATTTCCTTGGGCTGGGCTTTGGTGGCGGGCAGAAACCGGGTGCCTAACCCGGCAGCGGGAAACACGGCTTTGCGAACGCGTTTTTTCATGGCAGTTAGCAATTAGCAATTAGCACTTAGCATTTAGCCCCTGAAGGTTCGCGGCTACATCCTAAGGGAGACGTAACAAGTTACGTCTCTACCCGAGATTCTTACTTGGTCGTGCACATCCACCACAAATCTGGAATGGCTAAATGCCAAGTGCTAAATGCTAATTGCTGGTTTTACAACACCGGCGAATCGTTGCCCAGCATGGCCTTGCGAATTATTTCTACCGGCACAGCTCCCTGCTTCATGAACTG
>JBLMXE010000496.1:0-3288 GCA_050257615.1 Chlamydiota bacterium
CGCATGCTCACACCGTTGGGCGACCTGCCCATTTTTTCGCCGCTCATCGGAAAAGTGAACGTGTACAACGTGCTGGCCGCGGCTGGGGCCGCCTGGGCCCGCGGCTGCGACGGCGATGCCATCACCCGAGGCGTGGGCGCCCTGCAGCGAGTTCCGGGACGATTTGAGCTGGTGGATTGCGGCCAGCCCTTCACTGTGGCGGTGGACTATGCGCATACCGATGATGCCCTGCGCAACCTGACCGCGCTGGCGCGCGAGTTCGTCTCTCGCGGGCCGCGTTTGGCGCGTGTGATTACCTTGTTCGGCTGCGGCGGCGACCGCGATCGCGCCAAGCGCCCGTTGATGGGCGAAGCTGCCGGGCGGGGCAGCGATTTTGTGGTGCTCACTTCCGACAACCCTCGCAGCGAGGACCCGCTTACCATCATCAACGATGCTTTGACCGGGCTGCAGCGCACAGAAACCCGCTACGTCACCGAACCGGACCGCCGCAAGGCCATTTTGCTGGCCCTGGGCGAAGCGCACGCCGGCGACATCGTGCTGATTGCCGGCAAGGGCCACGAGAAGGTGCAAGTCACACGGGCGGGTGAAGCGCCCTTCGACGACGTGGAAGTAGCGCGCGCGGCGCTGACTACGCTGGGCTATTGCGAAGAGGCCAAGCCGGCTTCCAGTGCCGCGGGGAGCAAACCTTGAAACTGCCGCTGGGACGCATCGCCGAACTGATTTCCGGCTATGGAAAATTCCGCGAGAGCATGGTCGCCCAAGGCTACTCCATTGATTCGCGCACGCTGCAACCGGGCGAGCTGTTTTTTGCCGTGAAGGGCGAGCGGCTGGATGGCCACGATTTTGTCTCCCAGGCGCTGGAACGGGGGGCGGCAGCTGCGGTGGTGCGAGCCGATCGCATGGCATATTTTCCCCCGCGCTCCCGCCTCATTGGGGTAGAAGACACCCTGGCCGCGCTGCAGAACCTGGCGGCGGCAGTGCGCCGCGCCTGGGGCAAGCCGGTGGTGGGCATCACCGGCTCGGCGGGCAAGACCACCACCAAGGAAGCCATCGCCCACCTGCTGGCCACACGTTTTCGCGTGCACAAGTCGGAAGGCAATCTCAACAACCACTTCGGGCTGCCCCTCATGCTGTTGCGGCTGGAACCGGAGCACGAGGTAGCGGTCATCGAGATGGGCATGTCGCATGCGGGAGAAATCCGCGAACTGGCGCGCATTGCCCAGCCCGAAATCGGGGTGGTCACCTGCGTCGCGCCCGTACACCTGCAATTCTTCAAGTCAGTGGCGGAGATTGCGCGCGCCAAGTACGAACTGGTGGAGGCGCTGCCCGGGGGCGGAACTGCGGTGCTGAATGCCGACGACGAATATGTTTCCCAGTTCGGCCGTGACTTTTCCGGCAAAATTGTGACCTTTGGAGCGCGGCGCCCCGCCGATGTGCGGGCGGAGCAAGTAGAGCTTCGTGGCGCGCAGGGTTCGGCCTTCGAGATTGTTGCCGGCGAGAGCCGCGAACCCGCGGTGTTGCCACTGGTGGGCGCGCACAACATTCCCAACGCGCTGGCGGCGGTAGCGGTGGCCCTGGAACGGGGAATTCCGCTGGTGGACGCGGCGGCCGCGCTGGCTGATCTGGCGCCTTCGGACAAGCGCGGTCAACTGATCGAAGTGGGCGGGGCAACCGTGATCAATGATTGTTACAATTCCAATCCAAAAGCCCTCGACGCCATGGTGGATGCCCTGCTGGCCCTGCCGGCGCAGCGCCACATTGTGGTTGCGGGAGAGATGCTGGAGCTGGGTCCAAGCGGTCCGGAACTGCATCGCGAGTGTGGCCGGCGCATAGCCAAGCGCGGTGTCAATGTGCTAGTGGGGGTGCGGGGGGCGACTGAGCACATGGTGGAGGCCGCGCGCAAAGCGGGCATGAGGGCGGAGTTTATCGTGGCGCCGGAGGACGCGGGCGAGTGGCTGGCCCGGGAAGCGCGGCCGGGCGACGCGGTGCTGCTCAAGGCTTCGCGGGGAGTCCGGCTGGAAAAGGCGCTGCAGCGCTGGCAGGAGCGGCTGGCTACGCCGGCCGGAACGTTGCACGCGGAAAAGTAGCGCCGGCGTCTCGCCGGCTGTCTGGCAGACATTGCTGAACTGTGGTTCTGCAGGGAGGACGATTGCTCTACTGGTTGCTGTACCTGAAATTATTCCACTATTTCTCGCCCTTCCGTATTTTCCGGTTTCTGACCTTCCGCACCGCCTTCGCCAGCCTGACCGCTCTGTTCACGGGCTTGATTATCGGGCCACTGGTGATCCGGCGGCTGCAGGAATTTCAGATCGGGCAGTTCATCCGCGAAGAGGGTCCGCAGGCGCATCACAAGAAGGCGGGCACGCCCACCATGGGAGGAGTGCTCATTGCCATCTCCATTGTGATTCCCACGATTCTGTGGGCCGACCTGAGCAACAAGTTCATCTGGGTGGCGGTGCTCTCCACCGTGGCGTTCGCCGGCATTGGCTTCGCGGACGATTATTTGAAGACGGTGCATCGCCGCAACCTGGGCCTGACCGGCCGCACCAAGCTGCTGCTGCAGATCACCACCAGCGTGCTGATCGCCATCGCGCTGATCGGGTTGCAGACCCAGGGCTTGTACTCCACCAAGATGATTGTGCCTTTCGTGAAAACCTTCCGGCCTGACCTGGTCGTGGACCGGTGGTTGGCCATTCCCCACATGTGGCTGTTCGCCTTCCTGCCCTTCATCGCCTTCGTGGTACTGGTGATTGTGGGCTCGAGCAACGCAGTGAACCTGACCGACGGGCTGGACGGACTGGCTATCGGCTGCACCATCATCGCGGCGGGCGCGCTGGCGGTGCTGACCTACATCAGCGGGCACGCCGCCTTCGCCAACTATCTGGAGCTGCAGCGCATGCCGCAGGTGGGCGAGTTGACTATCTTCTGCGGGGCCATGGTGGGCGGGGCCATCGGCTTCCTCTGGTATAACGCGCACCCGGCGGAAGTGTTCATGGGCGACGTGGGCTCGCTAGCGCTGGGCGGCGCCATCGGCACGGTAGCGGTGATGATCAAGCAGGAGCTGCTGCTGCCCTTTATCGGCGGAATCTTCGTGATCGAGGCGGTTTCGGTGATTCTGCAGGTGGCCTCGTATAAGCTACGCCACAAACGCATTTTTAAGATGGCGCCGCTGCACCATCATTTCGAGCTGCTGGGCTGGTCGGAGTCGAAGATTATTGTGCGCTTCTGGATCGCCTCGCTGGTGTTTGCGCTGTTTGCGCTGACCACGCTGAAGTTGAGGTAGGGTGG
>JBLMXE010000497.1:0-6258 GCA_050257615.1 Chlamydiota bacterium
TACACTCATTTGTCGCGTCAGCAGCTTTGTGGACCAGTACCTGGCCCAACATGAACTGCGGAAGCGAATTTTGGCCCGCTTCCGGCGCGAGGGTATCTCCATACCGTTTCCGCAGAGAGACGTCCACGTGTACAGACCGCAATCGAGGGCGGCGGGCGCAGGGGAACACTGAATCCGCCGCAACCGCGTGCGATCGCAAAATGGGTTAAGGGGTCAGGCGATCCAGCTGCGGGTTGAGCTGGGCGGCGAAGGAGAGCAGGCGCTGCTGGGCGCTGGCGGCGGATTCGCCCGGGCGCAACGGGGTATTGATGCGCACCAGCAGGTTGTCCTTGCGGTTCAAACGAAGAGAATCGAGCGTCAGGTAAAAGTCGGCCCAGTTCTGGCTGGCCAGGCCGCGACCGTGTGCCCAGAACCAGAACAGAACCAGCTGGCGTTCGGAGCCTCGGGTCACCAGGAAGCGATTCGCGCTAAAGCTGGCCTCACCGGGGACGGAGAAAGCAGCGGCTCCGGAGTTGTCCAGCGACCAGCCGGCGCCGAGCAGGCACTCGGTGGGCAGGTGGCGGGCCAGCGCCTGCTGGTTGGGGCGATGGGCGAGGTACACATCCACGTAAGGCTCACCCCCCAGGGGCGGGCGGTACTCGCGCTGCAAAAACTCTCCCGGGCCGAGGGCAGCCAGGGTCTGCGGCGCAAATGGAAGATCGGCCGCTGACCAGCCGTTAAATTGCCGGGGCAGGGACGAGAGCGAAGGCCCGGGGGGCAGCAGGTCCTGGCGAGTTCGCGTGTGCAGGAACAGGGCGGCGCCGGCCAGAAGAGCGACCACGATGGCGAAGCGTGCGTTGGCGGAAATCACGCGTAACCTTCCTGCTGCGCTGCTTCCAGCCGGCCCGGGACAAAAGCCCGCAGCAAACGGTGGAAGGCAAAAATCATGGCCAGCGAGCCGAGGAACACCAGCCATCCGGAAAGGAGGTGAAGCGTTCCTTCCGCCTTCTCCACCCCCCAGTTCTGCACCACGAATCCGGTGGCCGCGATGCGCAGGGCATTGGCCAGAATAGAAATGGGGGCGGCCGCCAGGGCCAGAATCATCCGCAGAGAGTTTCTAGACTCGGCGAAATAGCCGTAGATAACGGCCATGGTCACCAGGGAAAACAAGAAACGGATGCCGCTGCAGGCTTCGGTCACTCCCAGACGGGCGGCGTGCAAAAGGATGATGTTGCCCTCGCGCGCCGCTGGCACACCCACTCCCATCAGCAGCACGGTAGCAAGCTTGGAGGAGAGGATCTGCAGGGGAAAGGTGAGCTGGCTGGAGACGGTGGCCGAGGGCAGCATCACAACCAGGAAGGCAAGCGGGAAGGCGGCGGCGATTAGATGTTCCCAGCCGGCCAGGAAAACGATGATACCGGCGACCAGCAGCAACAAAGAGGCACGAGGCAGAAAAAACTCTGAACTGGCCTCGCCCACCAGCAGCGCGACGATGGCAATCAGGATAATCAGCAGGCCTGGCCAGGCGGGCCGCAACGGTAGTTCCGCCAGGCGCTTGCGGTTCTCCCATAGCAACAGCAGAGAAAACAGCGGCACGAATAGGCCGTAGGTGGAGTTTGGGTCCTGCCAATACTGCCGGATAAGGGGCAAGGCGACGGGAGCGTAGAGCCATGCGGTCAGCAGGCCGATTATTCCCACCTGCCAGGCAAAGCGGTAGCGACGATGGGATGGAGCGGACATCTGCGGAGCTATGACTTAGTCCTTCCTGCGGTACTTGCGCACCCGCCAGTAAACACCCGCGAGCCCGGAAGCCAGCAACAGGGTCATGCCGGGTTCGGGCGTGACGGCCAGCGGCGCACTGGATGAATGGTCGGAGCCGGGCAGGGCCGCGAAAGGCGCGGCAAACAAGGGCAGCACCCACCACTTCTTGCTCTTCTGAGCGACGGAGGTCGGCAGCATCGGTGCCGGCCCAGGATCAGCCCGCGCAGGGTCCGGGTCTGGGGCCGCGATCATGGCGGCGTAAGGCTGGTTGAAGGCCTCCTCGGGTGGCTCCAGGGGCGAACCCGTGTCCAGCGGCACCTTGGCCACGCGGTTGCCGCAGCGGGTGCGCGCGGTGATGTTGCCGTCGGTGACCAGGGTCTCCCCGGGGTGAAGCGGGAGCTTTTTCCGCGTCCAATAGACTTTCTGCCCGATACGGTAGGAAACGAACATGGACTCTTTTTGCGCCACCTGCACCAGACGGGCATGCTGGAAATTGAAGCCCTGGAATTGACGAGCCACGACGGGGTCGTCGGCGACGGCCAGCTTCAGGTCGGCCAGCGTCTTAATGCCGCCGGGAATGACCGAATAGGGATAGACCAGGCGGTTTTGCCCACGCCTATATGGAGTGGCGTCGAGCGGATAACCTGCGGCCGCGGCCTTGCGTTCCGGCAAGGGAACCGGAGCTACCGCGGAAGGTGAATAGGAAAGTTTGGCGTCGGGCTGCCGATGAGCCAATTGCCAGGTGATCACTGCGGTTGCTGCGAATAAGAGCAGTACAAACCATTTCACCCGAGCGTGCCCACGGCCTTGCTCACGTCCGCGACGATTAGCGACACGCTGCCTGGGATCGGTCACAAGGACTCCTTAAGTATTGGGGGGAGGTAAGGAAAACAGCACACCAAGTTCCAAACGCGGACATGAGAGAAGATGCTTAGATTCATCTCAAACCCGTCGCCGCAACCTTACCTGGCGCTAGCTCTGGTGAAAACAGTTGCACTGGAAGCGCACCATATTACTACAAAGAATGGGGTGGAAAAGTCTTTGGCGCGCCGGGCTGCAACCGCGAGATGTTCCCTTGCGGCACAAGGCGGCCACCACAAATGGTCGGTTATGGCGCACTATCAACCTTAGGTATCCGACGGCGGGTTGCGAGGCGCCCACAAATCTCTGCCGAGGCGTTCTCAGGCTGAAAACCAGCAGACCATTCTCCCGCGCAATCAGGTAGAATTCCAGCGGGAGGGGTGGAGGATGGCGAGCGTAGCAGATGTGGTGAAAACGCGGCTCACCCACAGCGCAAGTCCGGAAATGAGCGTATTGGAAGCGGCCCGCCTGATGACCGAGCGCAACATTGGAGCGCTGCCCGTGCTGCGCGAGGGGCGACTGGTGGGGATTTTTTCCGAGCGCGACGTCATGACCCGGGTGGTGGCCGCCGGGCGCAGCCCCGGCAGCACCAAGCTTTCCGAGGTAATGACCCCCTATCCGCGGACGGTTACACCGGAAGAGACCATTGAAAACTGCCTCTTCATGATGAAAGAATTCGGCTTCCGCCACCTGCCCATCTGCGCGGGAGAGGAATTTGTGGGGCTGGTCTCGGTCCGCGACCTGATGTTATTCGACCACCGGGCACGCCCAGCCTAGGCTGAATCCTTCCTAAGTCCAGTCGCGTCCGCCAGTAAGGCCGATTAGCTCGCCCACCTGGAAGGCCCACTGAGTGGGCCCTTTTTGAAACCCCAGTTTTCGCATTGTCGACCAAGAGGGCATCATTAGGTGCGATAGAGTCTTAGCGTACGGCCGGCGGCTCAGATCGAAACACGAATTGAGCCATCCATTCCTCGACTATAATGACGCGCAACCGATGGCCCTCACCTCTGGCACGAAATTTGGCCCATATGAAATTCAGTCACCGCTCGGCGCGGGCGGCATGGGCGAAGTGTACAAGGCGCGCGACACACGGCTGGAGCGGACGGTCGCCATCAAGGTGCTGTCGCAACTCTCGGATAACCCCGACCTGAAGCAGCGCTTCGAGCGCGAAGCCAAGACGATCTCCTCGCTTCAGCATCCTCACATCTGTGTGCTGCACGACATCGGACGTGACCCGGCGACCGGGACCGATTTCCTGGTCATGGAATACCTGGAGGGCGAGACCCTTGCCGAGCGATTGCGCAAGGGCGCCCTGCCCTTGGCACAACAATTGATCATCGCCATCGAGATTGCGGATGCGCTGGCGGCGGCGCATGCGGCCGGGATTGTCCACCGCGACCTGAAGCCCGGAAACGTCATGCTGACCGCCGCGGGCGCGAAGCTGCTCGATTTCGGATTGGCCAAGCCCCTGGCGGCGATGGCCAGCAGCAGCGCGGCCACGTCCGCACCGTCCTTTACGGCCGCACCAACCCGCTCCGGACCAAGCCCGATGATTTCGCCGCTGACCACGCACGGCAGCATCGTGGGAACGGTCCAGTACATGTCGCCGGAGCAGATCGAGGGCAAGGAGGCGGATGCGCGATCCGATATTTTTGCGTTCGGCTCGATGCTCTACGAAATGGCCAGCGGCAAACGGCCATTCGAGGGCAAGTCGCAGATCAAGATCGCGTCGGCGATTCTGGAAGACCACCCGCCTGCGCTGGGGATGGTGCAGCCGGGCGTCCCCGCCGCTCTGGAGAGGGTGGTCACAACCTGCCTCAGCAAGGAGCCGCGAGAGCGCTTTCAGTGCGCGCACGATTTGAAGCTGGAGTTGGGCTGGATTCGATCCGCCATTGCGGCGCCGAAAATCAGTCGAGCGGAAACGCGGACGAAAAGGTCGGAGCGGATCTGGTGGGCAGTCGCAGTGGTTGCGGTGTTGCTGGCGGCTGTCGGGGGAACCCTGCTGTGGCGGCGCCCAGCCGAGCCGATGTCAATTCAGGCTTATCTTCTTCCACCAGACAACAGCAGGTTCACGCTGGCCAGCGATGATGCCGCCGGGCCGATCGTCCTTTCGCCGGACGGCAAACAGATCGCCTTCGTCGCCCAGGACGCACACGGACAAAATCGGCTTTACGTGCAGGGTTTGGACGACAACCTGGCAAACCCCGTGCCCGGAACCGACTACGCGACCTATCCATTCTGGTCGCCGGATGGCAAGTCTGTCGGGTTTCAAAGCAGTGGAAAGCTGCGGCGGGTGGAGGTAGGCGGCGGGCCGGTGCTGGACATCTGCAGTGTCGTTCGTTTTCGGGGCGGAAGCTGGGGAGCGCAGGGCATCCTGTTTGCCCCCGATGTGACCAGCGGAATATTTCGCGTCGCGCCGGACGCGGATTCTACTCCGGCGCAGCTGACCACGATTGCGGCGGACCAGACCACCAACCGCTGGCCGGTGCTCTTGCCGGACGGGAAGCATTTCCTGTACCTGGCGAGCAATCACTCGGACCCGAGCGCCAACGGACGAAACGGCATCTACTTCGCCTCGCTGGATGGAAGGGAAAACCGCTTCGTGGTGGCGGCGGAGTCCAACGCGATGTACGCGGATGGGCACTTGTTCTGGCAGCAGGGCGGGTCGCTGCTGACGCAAACCTTCAATCCGGCGAAGGGAACCGTTAGCGGGGAGACGGTGGCGCTCACCGGCGGCGTGGCCTACAACGGTTCGACCTGGCGCGCGGCTTTCGATGTCAACCCAAACGGGGTGCTCGTATATCAGCCCGGTGTGGGCGCAACCAAGAGCCAGGTGCTGGTCTACACGCCCGATGGCAAATCCACGCCGTTGCCAGACAGCAGCTCGATCATGGATATCCGGATTTCGCCTGACGGGCGGAAGCTCGCGGTGCTGACCAGGACTAACCACGAGGTGTGGCTTGTGGATACGGCGGCGGGAATGCGGGTGCGCTTCACCTTCGCGGCCACCGCCGACGGGATGGTGTGGTCTGGGGACGGCAAGTACCTGTATTACGCCAGCCTGGCGAAAGCCAGCCGGATCGTTCGCAAGGCGGTGGACGGCTCGGGCCAGGAAACGACGATCCTGGAGAGGTCGGAACCGCTGCACGTGAGCGATGTGTCGCGCGATGGCAAGCTGCTGCTTTTCGAGCAGAAGAGCGATCGCATCCCGACAACAACCTGGGTACTGCCACTGACCACCGGTGGCAAGCCCCGATTACTGAGTGACGATCCCGTAGGCACGCATTTTGCGCGCTTTTCACCGGACGGCAAATGGGTGGCGTACGTCACCACCGAGACGGGCCGCAACGAACTATATGTGAAGCCGGTGTACGGCGGGGGAAAGCAGCAACTGACGAGTGCGGGGGGATGGCAGAGCCGGTGGGCCGCCGATGGAAGAACGATCTACTACGTCAATGATGAAAGGCTGGTCTCGGCATTGCCGGTGACAGTGCACGGCGAGGCCCTGGAAGCGGGCAAGCCGCGCGCATTGTTTACGGTGCCGTCATTGATGCCGACATCGTTCTTCAGCGCCTCATGGGATGTGACTGCCGATGGCCGCCACTTTGTGGTGAACGTTTCCGGCGACCGAGAGGACCAGTCGCGGGCGACGCTGAT
>JBLMXE010000498.1:0-3437 GCA_050257615.1 Chlamydiota bacterium
AGCTTTGGCCGCTTCATGAACAGCAGAACCGCTATGCCTCCTGCGATGGCGAACCACACGACTGGCGGCTGATACCAGAAACACAGCAAGGTGTACAGCGTAATCCCGGCAAGGCTGGCCAACACGTTGACGCTATAGGCGGCAATTCCGTTGGGGGCATTTTCAAGATACCAGCCAACCATCTGTCCGAACGGGATGAAGATAAACCCGATCAGCACGAACAGCAGCGCACAAATCACGAGCGCAGAAGCAAGTGAAAGCAGACTTGCCGCGTCCGTGCTCATATACGGGACACCCCAGACTTGTACCTGGGAGCTGGCTCCAAGCATGGCCGGCAAGGCTGCCATCCTGATGCGAATGAACTCAAAGGGTGAGTTTACAAACAGCGTGAGGATGCCAAGGGGCACCACCAGCGAAAACAGATTCACGCGCCTGCGGGAAAGATAACAACCCAAACCGAAGCCGAGAAAACAGGCGATAAGTACAAAATTTTTGAAGTAGGCGAAAATGCGAATCTCGGATGAGATCCAGCGAATCATCAGCAACTCTAGAAACAAGGAAAGAACGCTGACCAACGCCAGATTTAGCCAGGAAAAACCACCCAGATCGTCCGTGGAGAACTCCCCCTGAGCTGACCACGGCTTGCTATCTCGGCTGGCAACCATGCCTATTTCCCCCCGCAAACGTAAAAACCCGTCCCTAAAGACACTCTAGAGTGCATCGCTGCCGAAAGGGTCGCTTCAATACAGATCCACGACCTCCGCTGACGCAACGCAGGGAGGCGCGCCACCTCCCAATTGAGCAATCCCTCAAGTGATGCGCTGATTGATGCGCTGATTCTGGGTATCCAGATCGCAGATTGTCAATTAAAATCTGGACGAAATTCTCTTATAACGAAAGTCGAGAGTACTCCTACTTTCGACGTGGCGGCCGCAGCGGCGGCCGGAATTTAGGGTTTTGTCATGTTGGCGATGTCGTGAAATATCGCCCCTGCACTGCTTTCCACAGCGCCCCCCGGGGGTGGGGAGTTGACGCGGCCTCGCTGGAGGGTTAGCTTAGGGTTTGTTTACGGTTGCGCGTCCTCCCCCGGATGTTGCCGATGTCTGAAGCCAGCTATCCGCGCCCAGAAACCACCGCGCCCTGGGACCGCCAGATCCCAGAGAAGATGCTGGCACTGTATCTGGACAGTGTGCGCAGCTTCCCTGCCTGGAAAGCGATGTGCCCCCACTATATCCATCCTGATGTCAAGGACGTCGGTGAACTGGGCTACCACTCTACCCTGCTGCGCACGGGGCGGGCGGAGTATGTTTTCACCTTCAGCACCAAAACCACTTTCATCTACGAAATTGAGGAAGAGGTGCGTACGGGGCAACTGGAAATCCGCTGCGACAAGGAACTGGTACTGAACGTGGGAGCTTCCTGCGCGGACGAAGCGGACGGCAAACCCGAGTGGGTGGCGCGCAGCGTGGAAGTATTTCGCGACGGCGAATGGGTGGCGGATTTGCTGGGACTGGCGGCCCGGCAGCAGGCGCACGAACGCCAGCGCGTTCAACTGGAGACGCGGGAACGCCAGCGTCACGCTGAGGAACTGACCATGCTGCGCCAGCGGTTCGGAATCGAAGAATCGCCTCGATTGCCTGGGCAGGAGCACACCGCTTCCC
Organism: Chlamydiota bacterium; assembly: GCA_050257615.1. Taxonomy (GTDB): domain Bacteria; phylum Acidobacteriota; class Terriglobia; order Terriglobales; family Acidobacteriaceae; genus JAICWP01. The sequence continues at coordinate 1,662 of JBLMXE010000498.1, forward strand.
TGGAGCCACGGGGATGGGAGCGGCTGCAGTTCTGGAAGAAGCGCAGCGGCTGATTTTGTTTTTTGATTCGAAACATAGCACGTCGCGCGGTTGTCACCCGCCTACGATTCAGCGATAATTCACGGCTACGTGACCGTGGAATGGACTGTGAATAGTTCTGCTCCGCCTGCGGGCTCCTTGCTGCGTCCAAACCTTGAGGCACGCCAGGCGAGAGAGTCGGCTTGGCCATCTTCCACGCCCTGATAGGAACCGATGCCGGTACAAACTTCCTCCGCCTCCGCCGCGCCGCCTGAAGCCCTCCCAGCCGCACCATCCGGCGCCAAGCAAACCGGCTCGCGCGGCTGGCTAGGGATCGGATATGGGCGCTGGTTGTGGATAATTTCCGCGCTCGGCATCGCGGTACGGCTGGAACAGTACCTGTTCGACCGCTCGCTGTGGCTGGACGAATCGCTGATGGTGCTCAACCTGCTGCACCGCTCTTTCGCCCAGCTCACCAAGCCCCTGGATTATCAGCTGGTCGCGCCCCTGGCCTGGCTGTTTGCGGAGAAATCCTGCAGCCTGTTATTTGGTCCCAGCGAGCTTTCCTTTCACCTGGTGGCCATTGTGGGCGGCGCGCTGGCCATGGTCGTAGTTGTCCTGCTCGCCCGCAGCCTGCTGGCGCCGCGCGCAGCCCTGGTGGCGGTGGCGCTCTTCGCCCTTTCGCCGCCGCTCATCTATTACTCGTCGGAACTCAAACCGTACGGCACCGATCCCGCGGCTTGCGGCCTGCTCTGGCTCGCCGGGTTCTGGGCCTTGCGCGGACGGCTCACCCCCATCAAGCTTGCCATCCTGGCGGTGATGGGTGCAGCCCTCTTTTGGTTTTCCCATCCTCTATTGTTTGTGGCAGCCGGTTTCGGACTGGCCGCACTCATCTCCAGCATTGCCGACCGTAACTGGCGGCGCTTCGCCGGCTTTGCTCCCGTGTTTCTGGCTTGGGCTGCCAGCTTCGCGGTGGATTACTGGCTGACCCTGCGCATCAGCAGCGAAAACAGGCACCTGCCCCACGCCTACCCCTTTTTCACCTTCCCGATCCGCTTCAGCACCATTGACACGACCATTCAGGGTATCTTTACCCTGCAGCAAAATCCGCCCACATTGTTGCTGGGCGTGGCCCTGTTCGCCGCCGTGATCGGCGCGATCTATTTCTGGCGCCAGGATCGCAGCGCTTGCCTGTTTCTAGTCTCGCCGCTGCTTTTTGCCCTGATTGCCTCCAACCGCTACCTCTATCCTCTGCCTGGACGCTTCTTTGTCTTTTTCACGCCCGCACTGTTCCTGCTGGTGGCTGCCGGCGCGGAAGAAATATGCCTCGCCGCACGTTCTCGCTCCGTTGCCACAGCGGTTTTTGTGCTTTTGTTCTTCCAGCCCCTGCTGGCCACAGCGAATGTGGTCCAGCACCATATGCCGGCCGAGGAACTACGCCCCGTCCTGCAATACGTGCAGCAGCATCAACAGCCGGGCGATACCTGGTACATTTACTACTATGCCCGTGCTGCCTACACCTATTACGCGGAGGTTTATGGGCTACAGGGCAGCGACGTCGTCATGGGAAGCGCCTTTCACGTTCCTCCTCCCGTGAACAGAAACTGGGAGGTGTTTCAACAGGACTTCTCCAAGCTGCGTGGCCAGCGAGTGTGGGTGATCTTCGCCCATAATTGGACTGGTGACGGTGTGGACGAACCCGTCTACGCCCTGCACGTTCTGGACACCATGGGGGTGCGCAAAGACGCGCACCTGGAA
>JBLMXE010000499.1:0-16224 GCA_050257615.1 Chlamydiota bacterium
ACTACCGACTCCCGGCTCCTGACTCCCGGTTTTCTCACCGCCGCAGCAATTTGAACGCGTGCTTCGCTCCCCACCCCTGATTGATAGCCAGGTCAATCCACAGCATGGCCAGGGGCTCCAGCAAGCGCGCGTTGCGCAATGGGCCCACGTCCACCGGATTCAGTCCGATGTCTGCAATCAGCGACTTTATCTTTGCCTTCACGGCTTCATCATCGCCACAATAGAAGCCGTCCGCGCGTGTGCCTTCGAACTCTGCCTGCCCGTAGAGGCCCGCCCCCAGCGTGTTGAACGCCTTCACCACCTTGGCGCCCGACCATGCTGCCACCTGCTCCGCTGCGGAAGTCGTCGTGCCGAGCGCCAATCCCTTTAAATCCGGCCGCAAAGGATTTGTGCAGTCAATTACCACCTTCGACTTGAGGTCCCCGCAATCGCGGATTGCCTGCTCCGCTGCCGCCCAGGGCACCGAAAGCACCACCACCTCGCTGGCGCCGGCTGCTTCCCGGTTACTTCCGGCTTGCGCTCGCCCACCCATGCTCGCCAGCAGCGCCGTTATCTTTTGTGAACGCGGATCGGGAACTCCAAACCGCACCTCATGCCCCCGCGCCGCCCACAGCTTGCCCAGAGCACCACCCACGTTGCCTGCGCCCAATACCGCAATCTTCATGGTTCCTCCAATCCTTGCAACAACCTGTGCTCGCGCAACTAAAGCAGAATCAAGCCCCGTCGGATGCCTTCCGTCACTGCTTCGGTGCGGCTCGCGCTGCCCAGCTTCCCGAAAATTGAGGTGATGTGGAATTTCACCGTGTGCTCGGAAATGCCCAGTACGGAAGCAATCTCACGATTGCTCAGTCCCTCCGTCATCATGCGCAGCACTTCTGTTTCCCGCGGCGTCAGCTCCTCTTCGCCCGGCTCCAGTTCGATGCTCTCCAGCGGGGGTCGCAATAGCGCCTGCAGAGTGTCCGCCTCCAGCACCGTCAGTCCCGCGGACGCGGCCCGCACCGCCGCCGCCAGTTGTTGTTCGTCGCAATTGCGACGCAATACGCCCTTCACCCCGACAGCCAGCAGGTGCGCCACCCATTCCGGCTCCGCATTTTCACTCAGCACAACGACGGCAACCCCGCGCTCAGCCAGTTTGCTCGCCGCCTCCGCCACCTCGCCATCCATCTCCAGGATGACGACCGAATTCGCCGGCGCCCGGTGCAAGGCGGCGCTCAAGTCCGCCGCCTCGCTATCCCCTTCTTCGCCTAGCTTTGCGCGTAGTGCCCGCCGGCGCTCGCCTGAGGAAGCCACCACCAGCACGCGGCTAGCCCTCTCCGCGCTTGCTTTCACCGTCATCGCCCCAGCCTGTCCCCCAGCGTTACCGTGATTTCCTTCCGCTCGCCGCTGCGCACAATGCCGACCCCCACTTGCTCGCCTGCCCGCGCTTTGCCCAGCAGCGCCCGCAAGTGGTGGGTGTGCGCCACCGGTTTGCCCCCAACTTCGACCGCGATATCCCCCAGCATCAACCCCGCTGCAGCGGCCGGCCCGTCATCTTCCACGCGGACCAGGAGCAGCCCCTCGCGGCTACCCAAGCTGAGCTTCGCCCGCATCTCCTCCGGCAACAAGACCGGTTGCAGCGCCACTCCCAGATACGGCCGCTCGACGTGGCCTTTGGCCAGCAATTCGCTCACGACTCGCCCCACCGTGCTGCTCGGAATCGTGATCGGCGTCCCTCGCCGCAGCCCGCCCGTGTTGATCCCCAGCACTTCACCCTGCGCGTTTACCAGCGGGCCCCCGGAATAGCCCCGATACAGCATCAGGTCGGGACGAATAAACCGATCTATGTGTCCTCCCTGCCATGTTTGCCACTCCTCCATCAAGCCGGAGATGATCCCCGAACTGGCGGTCAAATTCCCGCGCCGGGTGCGTGCCAGGGCCAGCACCAGATGACCAACGCGCAACTGTTTCGCATCGCCCGGCCTCGCCACGGCCGCGCCCCCGTCCTCCTCCAGGTTAAAGATGGCCAAATCGGTGCTGGGGTCGCGTCCTTTTATGCGCGCCACCGCCGATTTTCCTCCCGGCAGAATGACCCCCACTTCATCGCCTCGAGCCGCATGATTGGCCGTGACCACCACTCCCTTCTGCCATATCACTCCACTCGCCGCATGTGCCTCCCTGGGCTGCAGCGCCACTACCGCGCTCCCTGCTTCCTCCGCTACTCGCGCCAGATCCTCCGAAGCTTCCGCCCAACCTGCCTTGCCTGCTGATGCCATGTCATGCTCCCCCGAAAACTAAACTTCCGTCGTTACGACTTATTCATCATGCTGCCGGCCGATATGGGCCCACATCACCCAAATGGCTAGGTGAGGAAGTTCTCAGTTCTCAGTTCCTAATTCCTTAATACCTGCGCCCAGCAACCGGGGTCACATCCTCGAAGTGCGATGTGGGAAATGTTTGAGAGGATTTGTTGATTTGATTGTTGATTCAAGACGCTCTTGTGGCGCGGACGCCCGCGTTGTAGCGCCGGCGTCTCGGTCTCGCTCCACTTTCTGCGGAAGCAGAGGCGCCCCACCTGCCTCTGCTCGCGTGGGGACAGCCGCCCTCGGCTGTCCGGGCAGGCGCAGTTCGCCTGCTCCTATGCACCCTCGCTTACTTGCCGCTTGTCTTCTTCGCCCGCGCTCCCTGCGGCAGCGCGAAGCTAATCAGAGCCTGCCCCGACGCGATGGCCACATACTGTCTCCCGTTCAAGGAGTACGTCATGGGAGAAGCATAAAGCGCAGAGCCGGTCTGAAAATGCCACAGCACTTTCCCGCTGCGCGCGTCGAAAGCAATCAGGTTGCCCTCAATGTCGCCCGCGAACACCAGCCCTCCCGTAGTGGCCAGCGTGCCCGCCCAGGGCGCGGAATGGTGCTTGAACTCCCATTTAATCTGCCCCGTCCTGGGATCAATCGCCCGCAGCGCTCCCCAGTCTTTCGCGTCCGCCTCCATGTTGTACCCGCTGCCCAGGAACGCCCGGCCGGCATGAAACACCTGCGGCGCGGTGGTGAAGATATCGCACTGCTCGCGCGCGTTCACGTAAAACAAACCCGTTTGCGGGCTGTACGACGGCGACATGAAATTCGTTGCCCCGACCGCCCCCGGGCACACTTTCACTCCTTCCGGCGTGGGATCGGCTCCCGGCAGCAGCTCCGGCCGCCCATCCGCCCCGATTCCCTTCGCCCACGTCTCGTGCGCAAACGCTTTGGCAAACAGGAATTTCCCATTGCTGCGGTCCAGCACATAGAAGAATCCGTTGCGGTTGGCGTGCACCAGCAGCTTGCGCGGCCGACCGTTGATGTTTGCATCCAGCAGCACCGGCACCTCGGTTGCGTCCCAATCGTGCAAATCATGCGGTGTGAACTGAAAATGCCACTCCAGCTTGCCCGTGTCCGCGTCCAGCGCCAGCACCGAATTGCTGTACAGATTGTCCCCGCCTCGGTCGCCGCCGTAATCGGAGGGCGAGGGATTGCCCGTGGTCCAGTACACCAGGTTTAATTCCGGATCGTAGGAGCCCGTCACCCACGCGGGCGCGCCGCCCCGCTTCCAGCCGTCGCCCTTCCAGGTATCGAACCCGGGCTCGCCCGGCGTGGGCACGGTGTAAAAGCGCCACACTCGCTTCCCGGTCCCGGCATCGTAGGCATCCACAAAGCCGCGCACTCCGTACTCCCCACCGGAAACGCCCACAATGATCTTGTCCTTCACCGCCAGCGGCGCCACCGTGAAGGTGTAGCCTTTGCGGTAGTCTGCCGCCTCGGTGTCCCACACCACGCTGCCGGTGCGGCTGTCCAGCGCTACCACGTGCGCGTCCAGCGTGCCCAGGTACACCTTGTCGCCCAGCAGCGCGAAGCCGCGGTTCACGTGCCCGCAGCAGGGCTGCACCCCTTCCGGCACCGCCCGCGCATACCTCCAGATGGGGCGTCCGCTGCCTGCGTCCAGGGCGAAGGCGGTGTCCTCCTGCCCGGTTACGTACATCACGCCGTCTGCCACCAGCGGCGTGGCTTCAAACTTTCCCATCACTCCCGTCTGGAAGATCCACTGCGGTGTCAGATCCTGCACGTTGCCGGCATTGATCTGCTGCAGCCGGCTGAACCGCTGCCCGTTGTACTCGCCGCTGTAAGTCAGCCAATTTTGCGGTTCACCCGCCGCCTTCAGCAGCCGCTGGTAGCTGACCTGCCCCACCGCCGCCAAGGCCAGCCCCAGCACCGTCGCACCGATCAGAAGTTTGCTCTTCATCGCTCTCCTCGCAGGCTGGCCAGATAGGCAACCAGGTCCTGCAAGTCCTTATCGCTCAGCATCTCGGGCGGGTACGCCGGCATCAGCGATTTGGCCCCGTGCACAACCTCCCGCACTTCTGATTTTTCGAACAGATGCAGCTTCTGATCCATGCTCATCATCTGCAGCGAGAAGCTGTCCTCGTCCAGCGCCACGCCGGTAATTTTCCTTCCATCTTTCGTGATTACCGTCACGGTCTCGTATTTCTGCGCCAGGTCTTTGTTGGGCTCAGTGAGGCCCTCGGCCAGGTGCGCGCTGGGCTGGCGAATGGATTCCGCCAGGTACGCCGTGGAGCGCTCGGCCCCCACCCGCGACAGGTCTGGCCCCAGCCGCCCGCCATGCCCGTTCACCATGTGGCATGACATACAACTGCCATCGCCAATAAACACTTCCTTCCCGCGCGCCGCATCGCCCACTGCCGGCATCGGCTTCTGCAGGCTGCGCAGGTAGGTGATGACCTGCCAGGTTTCGCTCTCCGTGAGGATATCCTCCTGCGCCGGCATCAGCGTTCCCGGAACACCATGCTGAATGGTGCGAAACAGTTCGCCGTCGCTGCCGCCGTGCGCCCAGCGTCCCGCAGTCAGGTTCGGCGCCTTCTGCGTGCCCTGCGCATCCACTCCGTGGCACATCGCGCAGTTGAACCGGAACTGGCTGCGCCCTTCTTCAACGGCCTGCGCGTTCCCCGCCAACGGGTTCTTCATCTCAACCGCGGTGCCTGTGCTCTGGCCGGTTTGCGCCATGGTCAGACCAGCCAGCGCGATGAAGACCGCTAATACCAGCCACGGCCGGCTTGAGGCAAGGCCGATGTTTCTTACTTTGGAGACACAGCTTCCCATCCAGCCTCCATTTCCCTTGCATAGAGACGCGACTTATTGCGTCTCCCTCCATTTTTAGTGATGTCCCTGCATCCTAGGCCGGCCCCGAAGCAACGTCAATGCGAAGTAGCGCCGCCGTCTCGGCGGCTGTCCTGCGGGCGTCTCGCCCGCAGCCGCCAATGGAGGCCCCCCGCGACAAGTGGGCAACCTGCCGGCCCCATCGCCACCCCGACTCCTGACTCCCGACTACCGACCCCCGACTCCCGCTGTTTCCCCCGGAAGTAATCTCAGCAACCCGCCGCCTGCATAGTAGAATCAACTTTTCATGTCCACCCCGGCAGCCACAGCCTCGCGCGCAGCGCAGCTCGAAGCCGCCCTGCGCACCATCATCCGCGGCAAGGACGATGTGGTCCGCCTCGCCCTGGTCGCCATCTTCGCCCGCGGTCATCTGCTCATTGAAGGCGTCCCCGGCGTGGGCAAAACCACCCTGGCTCAGGCGCTCGCCCGTGGCCTGGACTGCACCTTTCAGCGCGTCCAGTTCACCAGCGACATGCTGCCCAGCGACGTGCTCGGCATCTCCATCTACTCCGCCATGGAGCAGAAGTTCGAATTCCGCCACGGTCCCATTTTCACCAACATCCTCCTGGCCGACGAAATCAACCGTACCACTCCCAAAACTCAGTCCGCTCTGCTCGAAGCCATGAACGAAGGCCAGGTCACAGTGGACGGCCACGCCTATCCCCTGCCTCAGCCTTTCCTGGTTATCGCCACCCAGAATCCGGTGGAGCACCACGGCACTTATCCCCTGCCGGAATCGCAGATGGATCGCTTTCTTATGCGGGTGCGCATGGGTTATCCCGAAGGCGATAGCGAGCGCGCCATCCTGCGTTCCCAGGCCGGCGCCGCCCGTCTGGAAGAAATGCGCCCGCTGCTCAGCGGCGCTGACGTGCTCGCTCTTCAGCAGGAAGTCACCCGCGTCCAGGTGGACGAGGCCCTGGTCAACTACACTCTGGAGATCGTCAAGCGCACCCGCGAATCCGAATACCTTTCACTGGGCGTTTCGCCCCGCGGCGCGCTCATGCTCTACCGCGCTGCTCAGGCCCTCGCCTACGTCGAAGGCCGCAACTTCTGCACGCCGGAAGATTTCAAGCCGCTTGTCGTTCCCGTATTCGCCCACCGTGTGGTGGTCAACGCCCTCTACTCCTCCACTTTGAAAAGGACCGAGCAGGCCGAGCAGGTGCTCAAGGAAATCGTGGATAACGTGCCCGTGCCGGTCTAGCAAACCTCGAAACCTTGAAACTCTGAAACTTTGAAACCTTGCCACTTGGAAAGCCTTGAAACCTCTGAACCCTTGAAACTTTGAAACCTTGCCACTTTGAAACCTGTAAAATAACTTCCACTGAAGGACAGTCCAGCTATGTCTCTCCTGCGCTTTTTCATGCTGCTCTCGCTGGTGGTCTGGGTAGGCGGAATTATTTTCTTCGCCTTCGTGGTGGCCCCCGCACTGTTCACCATTTTGCCCACGCCGCACCTGGCCGGCCTGGTCGTAACGCGCTCCCTCAAGGCGCTGCATTGGATGGGCCTGGGTGCCGGAGTGCTATATCTATTGAGTTCGCTGGCCTACGCTCGCCTGACCTCTGCTTCGGTCCAGCCTCTCGCCCCCCGCAACGTCCTCGTCTATCTCATGCTGGCGCTCACCGCGGTGCTGCAGTTTTCCATTATTCCCCGCATGGACGCCCTGCGTCTCTCGGTCGGCCAGATTGAGGCTGTTGCCCCCGATAACCCCGTGCGCCTGCAGTTCAACGCCTTGCACGTCTGGTCAACTCGCTTAGAAGGCGCGGTTTTGCTCCTGGGCTTGGCGCTCATTTATCTGACTGCCCGCATCGCCGTCCAGCCCCGCTCCGCCACCACTCTCACCATGCCCGCTTCCACTGTCATGCATGGCAGCCGCTAAATTCGGTAGTCGGTAGTCAGGACTCGGTAGTCGGCAACCCCTGACTCCCCTGCTGTGTAGCGCCGGCGTCTCGCCCTCGCTGCAATTGCTCCCAGGCTCATCTCTCAACACTGCCTCCGCCGCCCCCTCCATTTATGATGGAAGTGTAGCCGGCCAGACTGTACCAACTACTAACTACCGGCTACCAACTACTTCCTCTTATGAAAACCGGAATCATTGGCCTGCCCCAGGTAGGCAAATCATCGCTGTTCCGCATCCTGACCAAGGCGCATCTCTCCGAGCACGCCTACGCCAACCCGCGCGAAGCCCACGTCGGCGTGGCCAAGGTGCCCGACGACCGCCTCGACCGCCTGGCCGCCCTCTGCAACCCGCGCAAGCTCGTCCATGCTTCCGTGGAATATGTGGATGTGGCCGCCATGCCCACGGCTTCGGCCAAGGCCGCAGCCGGCGGCCCCAAGGAAGGCCTCAGCGAAGCCATCGCCGCCAACATCCGCGGTGTGGACGCCATCGCCCACGTCGTCCGCGCCTTCGACGATCCCTCCATTCCCCATGTCGGCGAAATCAATCCCCTGCGCGACATCAAGAACGTGGATTTCGACCTCATCCTAAGCGACCTGGGCCAGGTGGAAAAACGCCTGGAACGCCTGGAAAAAGATCTGAAGAAGATGCGCACCCCGGAACTGGAGCGCGAGCACGACCTGCTGCTGCGTGCCAAGGCCCACCTGGAAAGCGAGCGCCCGCTGCGCGAAATGCCCATTACCCCGGAGGACAAGAAGCGCATCCGCGGCTTTATGTTCCTCAGCGAAAAGCCGATCCTTTACGTGCTCAATATCAGCGAATCTCCTGAACTCGGCCGCGAACTGGAAGCCGCTATCGCCAAGCATGGCCTGGCTGAGGTTGCCGCGCGCCCCAATGCCGGCGCTACCGCCATCTGCGGCAAGGTGGAAGCCGAACTGGCGGAAATGAGTGACGAAGATGCCGCTGAGTTTCTCGCCAGCTACGGCCTGAAGGAGAGTGGCCTGGTGCGCCTGGTGCGCAAGACTTACGAACTGCTGGGCCTGATTTCCTTTTTCACCGTCGGGGAAGACGAGTGCCGCGCCTGGACCATCGCTCGTAACACCCGCGCCGTCGAGGCCGCCGGCGCCATCCACTCCGACCTTGAAAAGCACTTCATCCGCGCCGAAACCATCCACTGGGATGCCCTGCTGGAAGCCGGTTCCGAAGCCAACGCCCGTGCCCGCGGCACCCTGCGCCTGGAAGGCAAGGACTACATCGTGCAGGACGGCGACGTCATGCACATTCGTCATTCGGGGTAGAGGCACTGCCTGGTACCCGCACCCGGGTACTCTGATATTCTGCCAGCGACCGTGCAACCCATCCTGCTCAGCATTCTGCTTGGCCTGACCGCCGCCGCTGCCAACGTCCTGGGCGGCGCCGTCATTGTCCGCAAGCGCTGGGAGCAGCGCTACCTGAATTATTTTGTCGCCCTCGGCGCTGGCTTCATGCTGGCTACCTCGCTCGTCGAGATGGTACCCGAGAGCCTCAAGCTGCGCGGCTTCGACGCCGGTTTCCTCGTCCTGCTCGGCTACCTGCTCATTCACTTTTTTGAACACACGGTCACGCCTCACTTCCATTTCGGCGAAGAGACCCACACCGCCGAGTTTGTCCAGTCGCACAAAGGCATCTCCGTCCTGCTCGGCCTCATGATCCACACCTTCTTCGACGGCATCGCCATCACCTCCGGCTTTCTCGTTTCCAACTGGTTGGGATGGATCATCTTCATCGCCGTCTTTCTGCACAAAATTCCCGAAGGCTTCACCGTCGCCTCCGTCATGCTGGCCAGCGGCCGCAGTCGCGGTCTCGCCTGGGGCGCATCCGTGCTCCTGGGAGCCGCCACCCTCGCCGGCGTGCTCACCATGGTCCTGTTCAAACACGCGGTCGGTGCTGGACTGCCGCTTTCCGCCGGCGTCACCATTTACGTTGCCGCCTCCGACCTCATCCCCGAAGTCAACAAAGAGCCCGGCGTCAAGATGGCGCTCTTAGTTTTTGTCGGCGTCGCGTTTCTGTTTCTGCTGGACAACTTTTTCCACATTCACTAACCCCCGCCACCCTCCTGGTAGTAAGATTGTTGGGATAGCGGTTCCAGGGTTTGTCCATGCACAGCGTGTTACCCGGGGGTGAGCCTGAGCCTAACTTTCCTCCCGAGCCTCGCCTTCCTATTCCAGAACCCCCTGCCCCGGGCAGATCTCTGGCCTCCGACTGGGTGCCCAGTTGGCGCCGCCTGGCCATGATCGCGGCCCTCTTCGCTCTGTTTGTGTTCTGCAGCAGCCTTGCCCTGGACTATATCTTGTTGGTTCACCGCGATTCGCCCGTAGCCACGGTGGAGGTTTCCGACGCTTTGGCCGCTCTGTTAGCGGGTGTCTTGTTTTACAAAATTGTTGATGCCGGCCGCCGCCGCCGCAAATTGATCCTGCAGCGCCTGGAAACCATTGATCAGATGAACCACCACATCCGCAATGCCCTGCAGGTCATCTCCTTCACCGTTCATGCCAACCAGGAGCACGCCAAGGAAGTGTCTAACATTGACCGCGCCGTCAACCGCATCCAGTGGGCCCTGCGCGAAATCCTCCCCAAAATGTAGTTCCCCCGCCGGTCGTGAAGCACAAAGTCCTAAGACCGCCCCAGATACACCAAGGGCTCGACCCTTCGGCCGAGCCCTCTGACAACTGGCAACTGACAACTGACTCTACTCCACCTGGTGCTTTGCCGTGTACCCGTCGCGGTACACCAGCTGATACTTCACATCCTTTCCCTTCTGATTGCGGATCTTCAGCGGCTTTCCATCCGGCGCTATCAGTTCCACTTTCAGCTTGCGGTAGGTTCCATCCAGCTTTGGGTCTGTAGGGTGATACGCGATCGTGTACTGATTGCGCAACGCGTTCCCTATGTCCCGGTAAATGTCCGGCATCTCCCCTTCAAAACGCGGAAAGTACGCCTTCCCCCCCGTCAGCTTGGCGAATGTCCTCATCTGGTTGTCGGCCTGCAGGTAGTCCATCATGTACGCCGACACATCCGGGTTCATGCCGTAGCGCGACTCCATCCACTCCCGCCACATAAACCCGATGCTGACCGGAAAGATGGTCACATCTTTCGTGGTCTTCACCTTGGCCAGAATCTGATCCAGCGTTAACTTGCTGAACGTATCCCGGCCGGTGGATACCAGCACAATGGCCTTGCGCCCTGGAATCCGATCCAGCCGGTCCAGCGTGTCGTAGAGTGCGTCAAACAGGTTAGTTTCGCTGAACCCCGGTATCCGCAACTGATTGAGAGCTCCAAAAACAGCCCGCTTATCCTGCGTGAAGTCCACCAGGATGTAGGGCTTCATGTCGTAAGAAACCACCGCCACCCAGTCATTCTTTTTCAGCGAGTTGGCGAAGTAGTACGACGCATTCAGCGCGTCGTACATGAACGAATAGTTGGTAGCCGCGAACTCCACCAGCAGCACCGCTGTGATCGGCGCCTCCGACTGGCTGAAGCTGCTGATCTTCTGCTGCGTCCCGTTCTCAAACACTTCGAAATTGCCCTCTTTCAGTCCGGGGATGAACTGTCCGTCCTTGGTAAGCGCCATTACGTCCAAAGTAACCAGCGGCACATTTACCTGGATGGAGTAGTCCGGCATCCCCGGTATCTTCTTCGGGGCTGGCGGCGGAGGCGGTGGGGGCGCTTCTTCCTTCTTTTTGGGGATCGCTATCGGACCGATATCTCCTTGCGGACCACCAGCTTCCGGCGGCGCGGTCTCGCTTGGCTTCTGTTGTTGGCTGCTATTCTGGTCCGCCTGCGACTGCGCCCGGGCGGGCATTAGCAGCGTGCTCAGCAATACGCATAGGACGACCAATAGGCTCGTGGCCCGCATGGCGGCCCTTTGCCCCGGGCGACAGGACGACGGCTGTTTTAACATGAACCCCTCGAACTCGACTCTCTCTGTGCTAGTATAGATGCACCCTGACGCGATTTGGATAGATATCGCGCTGGTTTACCTCCCTCGACAGTCATAGCCCTGGCTCCAGACCTCGCTTGTCGGTGTCTATCCAGGCAGAGTTGCTGGATGAAAAACAGAATTTTCGCGCCCCTGGTTGTACTCACTTTGTTTGTGTTAGCGGTCACCGCTCTTGCCAGCGACCTTCCAATTAAAGCCAAGATCATGCCCCTGGACCATATCCACGCCGGCATGCGCGGTGTAGCTTACACCGTTTTCCAGGGCACTACACCTGAGTCCATGGGTGTCGAAGTCCTGGGCGTTCTCAAAGATGTAAACGGCCCCAAGGGCGATGTCATCCTGGTCCGCCTCCATGGCCCCAAAGTGGAATATACCGGCGTCGTCGCCGGCATGAGCGGCAGCCCGGTTTATATTGACGGCAAACTGGTCGGCGCTCTCGCCTTCCGCATCGGCGAGTTTTCCAAGGAACCCATCGCCGGCGTCACTCCCATCCAGGAGATGCTCGAAATCAGCGAACTGGACCAGAGCAAGCCCAATGACATCCAGCCCGCCGCAGCCAAGGCTCCCGAGGTAACCAGCAAGACCGCCTCCCCCGGCGTCACCTCTGCCCCGCAGGGCTACAAGGATTACTTAACGCCCATTGACACCCCCTTGGTGTTTACCGGCTTCAGCAGCCAGGCCTTTCAGCGCTTCGCGCCCCAGTTCCAGGCCGCCGGCATCGTCCCCGTGATGGGTGCCGGTTCCGTCAGTCCCGATCAGAAGGACCCGCAGACGCTTGTGCCCGGCTCTTCCATCAGTGCTGTCCTGGTTCGCGGCGACATGAATATTGCCGCCACCTGCACTGTCACCTATCTCGACGCCAGCCACCTGCTCGCCTGCGGCCATCCCCTCATGCAGTTCGGCAACGTGGACCTGCCCATGGATAAGGCGGAGGTGCTGGCTACCCTGCCCTCCCCCGCCAACGCCTTCAAGATTGTCAACACCACCGAGCAGGTCGGCGCTTTCGTGCAGGACCGCCACAACGGCATCCTGGGCGTATTCGACAAGCAGCCCCAGATGATTCCGGTCACCCTCAGCATTCATGGTGTCACCCGTCCCAAGACCTTCCATTACGAAGTTCTGGACAACAGCAAGCTGACCCCGCTGGCCATGATGGCTACCGTCTTCAGCGCGCTCCAGGGCGTGAATGAATACGGCGAAGACACCACCTACCGCCTGGAGGGACGCATCAAGGTGAGCGGCTATCCCGATGTGGACCTGCGCGACATGTTTGCTCCCGGCGATGGCGGCCAGCCCACCGGCGTTCTCGTCGCCCTCTCCCTGGGCGATCGCTTCAGCCGCATCTTTGGCAATTCCTACGAGGTTCCCAACATTCGCGGCGTGGACCTGAGTTTTGATCTGGTCAATGACCGCCGCTCCGCCCGCCTGGAGAGCGCCCGCACCGACGCCACTGAAGCCCGCCCCGGCGATGAGGTCATGGTGGAAGCGGTGCTCCGCCCCTATCGCGGCGAGCGCATTGTCCGCCGTATTCCCATTCGTGTTCCCACTTCCTCCTCCAAGGGCACGCTGCGCATTCTGGTCAGCGACGGCGACACTCTCGACCGCATCCGCAGCAGCGGCATTCCCATGGGCCGCCAGCTCGACCTGGGCTCCATCATTGCCCTGCTCAACAAGGAGCACGCCAACGACCGCCTCTACGTCTCGCTGCTGGAGGCCGATCCCGAAGCCATGGTCCAGGACAAGGTCATGCCCACCCTGCCGCTCTCGGTCATGAACGTCATGGATGGCATGCGCGGCACCCAGGACATGGTCGTGCTGGGCGAGTCTTCGGTAAACGAAGCCTCCACCCCGCTCGACTACCAAGTTTCCGGCGCCCAGATCATTACTCTGACCATCAAGTAGTAGTTGGTAGTTGGTAGTTGGTTCTGATATCCAAACTTGGTTTCTATCACAAGGTTGTTCCCCGTTGCGTGCAAATCACTAACTACCAACTACTAACTGCCAGCTACAGTGCACCTACAGGCGCCATCCCTGCTCTCCGTGTTACCCTGACATTTCCCCATGTTTCTTGAGGTCCCAAGCAAGATGCCAAAAATGTTCGCTCTCTCCATTCTTCTTCTTTCCGCAACTCTTGTCCTGGCTGAAGGCACCCGCACCTGGGAACAGTCCAGCTTCGACGACTTTGAAAAAGGCACTTCCAGCGGCGTCGCCATCACCAGCGATGGTGCGCTCCAGTTGGCGCCTTCTTTCCGTTCCCTTTACACCACGCCCTCCACCTATACCTGGGCCATGGATACCGACAGCGAAGGCAACGTCTACATTGCCGCCGGCTCCCCCGCCCGCGTTTACCGCATTACCCCCCAGGGTAATGCCAGCGTCATCTTCGCCCCCCAGGAGCTGCAGGTCCAGACCCTGGTGGTCGGTCCCCACAACAGCGTCTATGTGGGCACCTCGCCCGACGGCAAGGTTTACAAAATTGAACCCAAGAAAACCGCGGCTGGCGCAGCCCCCGAAAGCCCGGCGCAGTCGAAGACCACCGTCACCGTGGACCCGAATTACTCCTCATCCGTCCTTTTCAATCCTGATACCAAGTACATCTGGGCCCTGGCCCTCGACAAACAGGACAACCTCTATGTCGCCACCGGCGACCGCGGCGAGATCTTCAAGGTGACTAAGAACGGCGAGCATTCACTGTTCTTCAAGAGCGATGAGGCCCACATCCGCGTCCTCGCCCTCGATGCCAAAGGCAACCTGATCGCCGGTTCCGACGGCAGCGGCCTTATCTATCGCATCGCTCCCGACGGCCAGGCTTTTGTCCTTTATAGCGCCCCCAAGAAGGAAATCACCGCTCTGGCGATTGACAGCAAGGGCAATATTTATGCCGCTGCCGTGGGCGAGAAGCGCGCCCAGCCCGGCGCTACCCTCCCCATCCAGGTGCCCACCGTGCCAGTACCTTCCGGCCCGCAAATGGGCATGACCATCACCCCCATTCCCTCTGGCTCCACCCCCGTGCTCTCCATTCCCAGCTTCGCCACCGCCGGCGGTTCCGAGATTTACCGCATTGCCCCGGACGGATCCCCGCTCACCCTCTGGAGTTCCCGCGAAGACCTGGTCTACGCTCTCGCCTTCGATAATCAAAACCGCCTGCTGGCCGGCACCGGCAACAAGGGCCACATCTACGCCATCACCGGCGCCGACGAGTTCACCGACCTGCTCAAGGCCCCCGCCAACCAGGTGACCGCCTTCGTCAAGGCGCCTCAGGGCGGCCTCTATGCTTGCAGCAGCAACTTCGGCAAAGTTTTCGTGCTCGGGCCCCAGGCGCAAAACGAAGGCACCTATGAAAGCGACGTCTTCGACGCCCACATCTTCTCCCGCTGGGGCCGCGCCGAAGTCCGCTCCACCGGTCCCGTGGATCTCTTCGCCCGCAGCGGCAACGTGGACAATCCCGACCGCAACTGGAGCACCTGGCAAAAAGTTGACTTGGCCAGCCAGGGCGCCGTCTCCATTCCCTCCGCCCGCTTCGTCCAGTGGAAGGCCGTGCTCCACGATGGCCGCACCGCGCCCCACGTGGATAGCGTTATCGTCAACTACCTGCCTAAGAACGTCGCCCCCGAAATTGACGACGTCGCCGTCCAGGTCGGCATGCGTTTTCAGCCCATGCCCAAGGTCCCCAGCGATTCCGGCGCCCCCGGCGCACCTCCCCCGGGCAATACGCCTCTCCCTCCCCCTACTCGCGACCCTGATTCCATTGCGGTGCACTGGCGCGCACACGACGACAACGACGACCAGTTGGTTTACTCCCTCTACTACCGCGGCGACGGCGACACCCGCTGGCTGCTGCTCAAGAAAGACCTGGACGACCGCTACTATTCCTTCGACGCCAGCCTCCTCCCCGACGGCGGCTACACCATGAAGGTGGTCGCTTCCGACGCCCCTTCCCATTCCCCCAATGAGGCCCTGACTTCTTCTCAGGAGAGCTCGCGTTTCGAGGTGGACACCACCCCGCCCGCCATTCAGGATCTGCGTGGCGCCCTGGCCGGCAGCCAGTTGCGCGTGACCTTTCGTGCCGTGGACGGTTTCTCGCCCATCAAGCGCGCCGAATACTCCATTGACGCCAAGGACTGGCAGTACGTGGATCCCGTGGGCCAGATTTCCGATTCTAAAACGGAATCCTACGACTTCAGTATTCCCGTACCCCCCGGCGACACCCAGGAGCATATTGTCGTGGTCCGCGCTTACGACCGCTTCGATAACATGGGTGCCGCCAAGTTTGTTCTCCGCCCCGGCCCTTCGCGGTCGGAAAAATAAGTGGCCGCTTCTATGTCCTTCGAACTCTTCGTCGCCCGCCGTTACCTGCGCGCCAAGCGCCGCCAAGCCGTCATTGGCGTGATCACCGCCATTTCCATCGCCGGTGTCGCCGCCGGCGTCGCCTCGCTCATCGTCGCCCTCTCCATCACCAACGGCTTCCGCACTGACCTGCAACAGCGCCTTCTCGGCGCCACCGCCCACGTCAACCTCATGCGCGTGCAGAACCAGGGCATCACCAACTGGCGCTCGCTTCTGGCCCGTATGTTGAAGCAGCCACATGTGGTCGCGGCTGCGCCCGCCATCTATGAGCAGCTCCTGATCTCCCGCGGCGCGCGCGCCCAGGGTGCCGTTCTCAAAGGCATTGTTCCCGCCGACGAGCGCAAAGTCAGCGACTTGCTGGAAAGCATCAAGCAGGGCTCCGCCTCCGAACTTAGCGAGCCCCAGCCTCCTCCCCCTCCTGCCTCGTCCTCCCCATCGTCTTTGGAAGCCGCCCGCCAGCGCGTCCAATCTCTGCCCCCTATCGTTCTTGGCAAGGACATGGCCGACTCCATCGGCGCGACCGTCGGCTCTGTCGTTCTGGTCACCAGCCCGCAAGGCGAACTCACCCCCTTTGGCTTGGTTCCCAAATTCCAGAACTTCCGCGTCGTCGGAATCTTCGCCTCCGGCTTCTACGACTACGACAGCTCCTGGGCTCTCACCAGCCTCTCCGCCGCGCAGAAACTTTTCGGCCTGGGCGATGAGGTGGCTGTGCTCGAGTTCAAGGTGGATGACATCTACCGCGCCGCTGCGGTTGGCGAGGAACTGGAAAAGGCTGCCGGCCACGGCTTTATGAGCACCAACTGGATGGAGCAGAACCGCGC
>JBLMXE010000500.1:0-3278 GCA_050257615.1 Chlamydiota bacterium
CTGGTGATTGCCGCCGAGCACGGCAGCAAGGAGTACCCCGAACTGGGGGAAGATGAGTCCTACGACCTGCAGGTCACCGCTTCCGGCGCGCGCATCACCGCACCCACCACTTGGGGCGCCATGCACGCCCTGCAGACCTTTTTGCAGCTGGTGCAGCCGTCGCCGGCGGGCTTTGCCGTGCCCGCTCTTCTCATCCACGATCAGCCGCGCTTTCCCTGGCGCGGCCTGATGCTCGACGTGGCCCGCCATTTCGAGCCCGTCAGCGCCGTCAAGCGCACCCTGGACGGCATGGAGGCGGTGAAGTTGAATGTGCTTCACCTGCATCTTTCTGATGACCAGGGATTTCGGGTGGAAAGCAAAACTTTCCCCAAGCTGCAGGAGAAAGGCTCTGACGGCCTCTACTACACCCAGGATGACCTTCGCTACCTGGTCACCTACGCCGCCGATCGCGGCATCCGCGTGGTGCCCGAATTCGACATGCCCGGACACAGCATCTCCTGGTTTGCCGGCTACCCAGAGTTGGCCAGTGGTCCCGGCCCTTATCAGATCGAGCGCACCTGGGGCATCCATAACCCGGCCATGGACCCAACCCGCGAGAGCACCTATAAATTTCTCGACAAGTTTGTGGACGAGATGGCCAGTGTGTTTCCCGACCACTATTTCCACATTGGCGGCGACGAGGTCAACGGCAAGCAATGGGACGCTAACCCCAAGATCCAGGAGTTCAAGCGTGCCCACGGCATCAAGGACAACGCAGACTTGCAGGCTGACTTTAATTCCCACCTGGAAAAGATTGTCAGCAAGCATCACAAGGTCATGATCGGCTGGGATGAAATTCTCCGTCCCGACATGCCAAAAACTATTGTGATTCAGTCCTGGCGCGGGCAAGCGTCGCTGGCGCAGGCCGCCAAGCAAGGCTATCGCGGGCTGCTCTCCAACGGTTATTACCTCGACCTGATGTGGCCCGCCTTCATGCACTACGACGTGGACCCGCTGGCCGGCGATGCCGCCCGCCTGAGCCCGGAAGAGCAGCAACTCATCTTGGGCGGCGAGGCCTGCCTGTGGTCGGAATACGTCTCGCCGGAGAACTTTGATTCGCGGCTGTGGCCTCGGGCCGCGGTGGTTGCCGAGCGCCTATGGTCGCCGGCCAGCGTTCGTGATGTGAATTCCATGTACCAGCGCCTGGCGGTTATTAATACCTGGCTGGAGTGGCTAGGCAACACCCAGGTTTCCAGCTTTTACCTGATGCTGCACCGGATTGCCGGCCAGCAGAATATGGCGCCCCTGAAGGTGCTGGCGGACGTGGTCGAACCGGTCAAGGACTACACCCGCGAAGATCTGGTAGCAACGCCGCCCACCAGCTTTACGCCGCTGAATCGTCTGGTGGATGCGGTTGCGCCGGAAAGCGAGAAGGGACGCCAGTTTGCGGACCTCGCAGGACAGGTCGTTGCCGGCAAGGGTACGCCGGCAGTATACGCGCAGATGCGAGCGCAGCTTACAGAGTGGCGGGACAACGATGGCCGTTTGCAGCCGCTGCTGCAACGATCATTTCTGCTGAAAGAAGTTGCTCCCCTTTCGCGCAATCTTTCCTCGTGTGCCGAAGCCGGGCTGCAGGCCCTTGACTACCTGAGCCGCGGACAGCGCGCGCCTGCGGCATGGGCTTCGCAGCAGCTGGCCATGCTGCAACAAGCGCTGAAGCCCGGACGCGCCCAGCTGTTGCTTATGGTGGCCCCGCCGGTGGACGCCCTGGTACGGGCCAGCGGCGGCATGCAGGCTGCAAGTGTGTCCAGAGGTAAACGGCCGCGTGTGGTGGAAGGAAAATGAGGCCCCCTGCGGAGAGTGCTTTTCAATCTTCAACGACAATCATCAATGCTCTTCGCTGTGCCTCTGTGTCTCTGTGGTGAAGACCGCTCTCACAGCTCCACTTTGCGCAAACGTAGCGAGTTGCTGATCACCGAGACGGAACTGAAGCTCATCGCAGCCGCAGCAATGATGGGGCTGAGCAGCACCCCGAAAAAGGGATAAAGCACGCCCGCCGCCAGGGGCACGCCCAGCGAATTGTAGATGAAAGCAAAAAACAGATTCTGGCGGATGTTGCGCATGGTGATCTGACTCAATCGGCGGGCGCGGACAATGCCACGCAGGTCGCCTTTAATCAGGGTGATGCCGCCGCTTTCCATGGCCACGTCCGTGCCCGTGCCCATGGCGATGCCGACTTCAGCCTGAGCCAGCGCGGGCGCGTCGTTGATGCCATCGCCCGCCATGGCTACCACCCGGCCTTGCGACTGCAACCGGCGCACCACTTCCGATTTCTTCTCGGGCAGCACCTCGGCCTCAAACTCCGCGATGCCCAGCTTGCGTGCTACCGCCTCAGCCGTAGCCCGGCTGTCGCCTGTCAGCATCACCACGCGCAGTCCTTCCGCGCGCAGTTCGCTGATGGCCTGGGGAGTGGACTGCTTGATGGGATCAGCAATACCGATCACGCCCGCGGGCCGGCGGTCTATGGCAACTAAAATCACCGTCTGCCCTTCGCCACGCAACGAGTGAGCGCGGGAAAGCAAGTCGCTGGCCTCCACCCCGATCTCCTCGAACAGGCTCTCATTGCCCGCCGCTACTTCCCTGCCTTCCACGCGGCCGCTGACGCCGCGTCCGGTGAGATAACGGAATTCACGGGCCTCGGCCAGCGTGAGCTTGCGTTCTTCTGCCTCGCGTACCAGGGCGGAAGCAAGTGGGTGCTCACTGCCGCGCTCCAGGCTGGCTGCCAGGCGCAGCAACTCGGCCTGCTCCTGCCCGTCCGCGGGCAGCACCGACATGACCCGCGGCTTGCCCTCGGTGAGCGTGCCGGTTTTGTCTACTACCAGCGTGTCCACTTTCTGTAAAATCTCCAGAGCTTCCGCATTTTTGATGAGCACGCCGGCGCGCGCGCCACGTCCGGTTCCCACCATGATGGCCACCGGCGTAGCCAGGCCGAGCGCGCAAGGGCAGGCGATGATCAGCACCGCTACCGCATTCACCATGGCGTAGGCAAACCGCGGCTGCGGCCCGAAAACGGCCCAGGAGACGAAGGTGATCACGGCGATAGCAATCACCGTGGGCACAAACCAGGCCGAGACGCGGTCGGCAATTCGCTGAATGGGAGCGCGGCTGCGCTGCGCCTGGCTCACCAGGCGCACGATTTGCGCCAGCAGGGTTTCGCTGCCCACGCGCTCTGCCCGCATCACCAGCGCGCCGGTGCCGTTCACCGTGGCTCCTACTACGCGGTTGCCCGGGCCCTTCTC
>JBLMXE010000501.1:0-7338 GCA_050257615.1 Chlamydiota bacterium
GGCGCACAATCGCTTCAGCTCATCGCATACACAGCGCTACTGGAGCCGATATGCTCGCCCTCCTCACCCTCGTTTATCAGCTGGTGCCGTTCCTTCGCTGTTCCCATCGCTTTTCCTGGCCACAGACCGGAGCCGACGGCCAGGACTACCAGGTCTGCCTGCGCTGTGGCGCACGTTACCGCTACGATTGGAATTCCATGCGCCAGGTGGGAAAGGCCAGCGCGCCTTCGAAAGCCTGGAGTTAGCCGGCTCGCGCTGCCCTACCCCCCTGGAGCACTTAAAGTTATCTGTAGTCGGTATGCTCCGGATCACATCAGAAAAAATCCGCGTATATCCGTGGCCAATAAGAAGTTCACGCCAGCAGCCGTGCGGCGTCTTTGGCGTAATAAGTCAGGATGATGTCGGCGCCGGCGCGGCGAATCGAAGTCAGCGACTCCATCATCACGCGCTCGCGGTCAATCCAGTTGTTGCGCGCGGCCGCCTCGATCATGGCGTATTCGCCGGAAACCTGGTAAGCCGCCAGCGGCGCCTCGAAGCGGGTGCGCGCGGCGGCCAGCACGTCCAGGTAAGGCAGCGCGGGCTTGACCATCACCATGTCCGCGCCTTCTTCCAGGTCGAGTTCGATTTCGCGCATGGCTTCGCGCAGGTTGGCTGGATCCATCTGGTAGCTGCGCCGGTCGCCGAACTGGGGCGTGGAGTCGGCGGCCTCGCGGAAGGGGCCATAGAAGCCGGAGGCAAACTTGGCCGCGTAGGAAAGTATCGGCGCGTTGATGAAGCCGGCGTCGTCGAGCGCCTTGCGGATGGCGGCCACACGGCCGTCCATCATGTCGGAAGGAGCCACAATGTCCACCCCGGCGCGCACCAGCGACACCGAAGTGCGGGCCAGGAGTTCCAGCGAGGCGTCGTTCACGATTTCGTAATCCGTGCCCGCGGCGGGCTGCATCGCGGTGGCGGCAGTGGCGATGGCTCGCATCTTATCCTTGGTCTTCAGGGCGGCGATCACATCTGCTCGTGCAGCCCCCAATGACTGCGGGCTCACCCGCTTCACCACAATGCCGCAATGCCCGTGCGACATGTACTCGCACAGGCAGACGTCGCCCACAATGATCAAATCGGGCAGTTCGTGCTTGATGGCGCGGGCGGCCTGCTGCACGATGCCGTCGTCTTCCCAGGCGCCGCTAGCCGTCTCGTCTTTCTTTTCCGGAAGCCCGAAGAGGATAACGGCCGGCACCCCCAGCGACTTGGCTTCACACGCCTCTTTCACAGCTTCATCCACCGAAAGATTGCACACCCCCGGCATGGAGCGCACTTCCTTGCGCACCCCCTCGCCAGGGCAGACGAACATCGGGTAAACAAAGCTCTCCGGGCTGAGCCGGGTTTCGCGCACCAGCGAGCGCAGGGGCTCACTGCGGCGCAGGCGGCGCATGCGGGTAATGGGAAATGCCATGAGCAAATCTTAACACTCCAGTAAACATGCGGGTGTGATGCAAGTCACACAATTGAAGATTGACGATTGAAGAATGACGATTGAAATCCTACCTTCTTTGTTCATCCCTCGCCGGCGGTTGGTTTTGAATTCATCATTCTTCAATCTTCATTCATCAATTCTTCTCTCTGCCTCCGCGTCTCCGTGGCGAAGCCGGGATTGATTTACCATGAAGTCATGCCGGAGCCGCTAATCCACAGCAGCGCGCGCGTGCTGGAGTTCGAGGGCGTGCGCGACATGCTGCGCGCCTACGCCTCCTCGCCCCTGGGGCAGGCGCAAATCGCCGCGCTGGCGCCTTCGTCCGATCATGCCTGGATCGAGCGCCAGCAGCAGATGACAGAGGAAGTCCGCGAATTCCGCCGCGTGGGCGGGCGTTTCGATTTCTCTGGCTTGAGCGACCCCAGCCCCCTGGTCCAGAAAGCGCGCATCGAGGGAGCGGCCCTCGAATCCGCCGACCTGCGCGAGATCATCACCGTGGTGGACCGGGCCGCGGAATGGCGGCTAATCGCGCTGCAGCCCCCGGCCGCCATGAGATCGCCGTGGATGGCGATTGCTGAACTTTCGTCCGGCATCGTGGACTTCACCGAACTGCTGCGCTTTTTCCGTAACAAAATCCTGCCCGACGGGACGCTGGATGACAAAGCCTCGCCCCATCTGGCAGCCATCCGCCGCGAAATTGAAAAACAGAAGCGGCTGATCCACGACTCTCTGCACGCCTACCTCCGCCGGCTTTCCGAAGGCGGCGTGCTGCAGGAGGAACTGGTCACCATTCGCGGCGAGCGCTTCGTCATTCCCGTCAAGAGCGAGCAGAAGCGCCGGGTACAGGGCGTGGTTCACGGAGTCAGTTCCAGCGGGCAGACGGTGTTTGTCGAGCCGCTGGAGACCATCGAGCAGAACAACGAGTTGGTGCGCCTCCTGGAAGAAGAGCAGTCGGAGATTCACCGCATCCTCCTGGAAATGACGCGGCGAGTAGGCGCGCAGGCCGAGGTCATCCTGATGGCCTGCGAAATTCTGGGCGAACTGGAGCTGCAGTTCGCTAAGGCGCGCTTCGCCAATGATTACGGCTGCATCGCGGCCGTCTTGTGTGGGGACAGCCGCCCCCGGCTGTCCGTGGCGAGCGAAGCTTGCCTGCTGTTACACAATGCTCGCCATCCGCTGCTGGAGCGCAATCTGAAAGCCAAGGGCAGCCGGGTTGTGCCCATCAGCGTAGAACTGGGAGAGGCCGCGGGCGAAGGCGTCCGCGCTACACAATTAATCATCACCGGGCCCAACACGGGCGGCAAGACCGTCGCCATCAAGACCATCGGACTGCTGGTGCTGATGGCCCAGGCGGGCATGCCGGTGCCGGCGGAGCGGGCCGAACTGCCGGTGTTTGACGCGGTGCTGGCCGATATTGGCGACTATCAGTCCATCGAGCAGAACCTTTCCACCTTCTCCGCGCACGTCACCAACATTGATTTCATTTCGCGAACGGCCACGGCTGGGTCGCTGGTGCTGCTGGACGAGCTGGGCTCGGCCACCGATCCCGAAGAAGGCGCGGCGCTGGCCGTGGCGATTGCGGAACACTTCCGCCGCTTGGGCGCGCTCACTGTCATCTCCACTCATCACACCTCGCTCAAGGTCTATGCCGCCGGCGCATCCGGCGTGTTGAATGCCGCCGTGGGATTCGATGAGCGCACCCTGCAGCCCACTTATGCGCTGAAGGTGGGCGTGCCCGGCGCCTCGGCGGGCATCAATATCGCGCAGCGGCTGGGATTGAATCCCACCATCATCGAGGCGGCGCGGGAGCGGCTGGGTGCCCAGGCGCAGGACGTTGGCCGCTTCCTCGACCGCCTTCATGCGGAGCTCCGCCAGGCGGAAGACGAGCGCCTCAAGCTGCAGTCGCGCGAGCAGGAAGTGGCGCGGGAACGGGCCCGCCTGGAATCCGAAGGCATGAAGGAGCAGCGCGCCCGTGTCCGCGAAATGGAAAAGAAGCTGGAAAGCGTGCTGCGCGATTTCGAGTACCGGGCGCGGGAGACTGTAGCCGCGGTGCAGGAGCGGGCGGCGGCGCTCAAGCTCTCCAAGGACGCGGAACGGCGCATCTCCCGCCTGCGGCGCGAGTTCAAGGAACAGTTTGACGCCGCGGTGGTGGCCCACCACACCGGCGCCGATGTCGGCGATCCCCACGCCCGGCCTCAAGAAGTGCAGCACGTGGCCGAGGGCGACACGGTCAAGCTGAAGTCGCTGGGCCGCTCCGCGCTGGTCAAGCGCAAGCTGGAGGGCGGCGCCTACGAGGTCGAGATCGGCGCCATGAAGATGCGTGTCCCGCACGGCGACATTGCCCAGGTGCTGGCTCGCACGGCCGACAATCCGGTGGCAGCGGCGCGGGCGCGGGGCATTTCCGTCAAGCTGGAAACAGAAGACCTGAGCGCGCCCTCCGAGATCAACGTGATCGGCCAGACTGTTGACCAGGCCACCAGCGCAGTGGAAAAGTTCATAGACCGCGCTTTCCTGGCCGGTACGCCGCAGGTGCGAATCGTGCACGGCAGCGGCATGGGAATTCTGCGCAAGGCATTGCGCCAGATGCTGCAAAAACACCCCCAGGTGGCCTCCGTAATTGAACCACCGCAAAACGAGGGAGGAGGCGGCGCGACGGTGGTGGAGTTAAAGGTGTGAGCCTCCGCCCGTGCCGCGATTGACAAGAGCAGCGCCGCAGGTCAGGATTACGCCAGCCTGAAGAGCGCAACCATGCAGGTTGGCACCGTCGTATCTCATTATCGTCTCCGCAACAAACTCGGGCAGGGCGGCATGGGCGTGGTCTATGCCGCCGAAGATATCCGCCTGGGCCGCGAGGTGGCGCTCAAGTTTTTGCCGGAAAATCAGCGCGACGCCCAAGCGCGAGAGCGCCTGCAGCGTGAGGCGCGCGCCGCCTCCGCCCTCAGTCATCCCAACATCTGCACCATTTACGACGTAGGGGAGCATGAAGGCGAGTATTTCATCGCCATGGAGCTGCTGCGCGGCGAGACCCTGCAGCAGCGGCTGTGGCAGGGCTCCTTGCCCCTGGAGATGGCGCTGGAACTCGGCATCCAGCTGAGCGACGCCCTCCAGGCCGCGCACGCCAAAGGCATCCTCCACCGCGACCTCAAGCCCTCCAACGTTTTTCTTACCGAACACGGCCAGGCCAAGCTGCTGGATTTCGGGCTGGCGCGCAGCTTGAACCGGGCCCCAATTACCGGAGTTTCGGACCGCACCGCCAGCTTGGCGGATCCCCACCTGACCAGCCCCGGCACCGCCCTGGGCACGGTGGCCTACATGTCGCCGGAGCAGGCGCGCGGCGAGGAACTGGACGCGCGCTCCGACCTGTTCTCCCTGGGAGCGGTGCTCTATGAAATGTGCTGCGGCCAGACGCCTTTCGCCGGCGCCAGCACCGCGCTCATTTTCGATGCCATCCTGAACCGCGACCCGCTTCCCGTTTCACGAGTGAACACGAAGCTGCCGGCGGAGCTGGACCGTATCCTCAGCAAGGCTCTGGAGCGCGACCGCGACCTGCGTTACCACTCCGCGGCCGAGCTGCGAACTGACCTGAAGCGCTTGAAGCGAGACAGCGAATCGGGGAAGAGCGCGGGCTTCGCGGTTGCCCCGGCTAAGCGACCCTTCCCCTGGCGATGGCTGTTGGCGGGAACGGCGACCCTGCTGCTGGCCGGAGCGGTGGCGACAGTGCTGTTTTATACAACCCCACGCCGCTCCACAGCCAGCAGCCAATGGCAGCAGCTCACGTTCTTGACGGATTCGGCTGTTTATCCCGCGCTCTCGCCCGACGGGCGCATGTTGGCCTTCATCCGTGGCGATGATCCCTTTCTTTCCACTGGAGACATCTACGTAAAGCTGTTGCCCGACGGAGAGCCGGTGCAACTGACGCATGATGGCCGCATGAAGCTGAGCCCGGTGTTTTCTCCCGATGGTTCACGGATTGCCTACGGCACCGTGGATCCCTGGGATACGTGGGAGGTTCCTGTGCTGGGCGGTGAGCCGCATCTGCTGCTGCCCAATGCGTCTTCGCTGACTTGGATTGATCATGGCCGGCGGCTGTTGTTCTCGGCGATCAAGCAGGGGCTACACATGGGAATCATGACCAGCGACGAGGCGCGGGGGCACAGCCGCGAGGTTTACTTTCCTCCGGGGGACCGCAGCATGGCGCACCACTCCTATCTTTCTCCCGACGGCCGCTGGGTGTTGATCGTGGAAATGAGCCAACTGGCCGACATGCTGCCCTGCCGGGTGGTGCCCTTCGCGGGCGGGGCAGCCACGCCAGTAGGTCCACCCGGCGGCCAATGCATAGCGGGAGCTTGGTCACCGGACGGCAAGTGGGTGTACGTCAATTCCGACAAGGGTGGTAAGTTCCATATCTGGCGACAGCGTTTTCCCGATGGCGAACCAGAGCAGGTCACTTCCGGTCCGACTGAGGAGGAGGGGATTGAAATGGCGGCGGACGGCAAATCGCTGCTGACCTCAGTGGGCATCGAGGACTCCACCGTCTGGGTGCACGATGCGCGCGGCGAACGCCAGATTTCTTCCGAGGGAAGTGCCGGCGCGCCGCATTTTTCCCCTGATGGCCGGCTGCTTTATTACCTCATGCAGACGGGCCAGGAAAAAGGGCCGGAACTATGGAAGGCGGACCTGGCCAGCGGACAAAGCGAGCGCATGCTGCTGGGCTACCCCATGCAGCAGTATTCAGTTTCCCCCGACGGCAAGTGGATCGCCTTCCCCCAGCCGGACGACAAGGGCCATTCCCACATCTGGGTTGCGCCTGCGAACCATCGCTCCTCCCCCAGGCAGATTACCCATGGCAGCGAGGAAGATTCCGCGGCGTTTTTGCCCAACGATGACTTGATCGTCCGGGTTTCGGAAGGACCATCCAACTTTCTCTACCGTATGACGCTGGACGGCACGGAGCTGAAGAAGATTACAGAGGCAAAAGTGTTCGACCTGGCCGGGGTGTCGCCCGACGGCCGCTGGGCGGTGGCGGCGGCCCTCGGCCCCGACGAGGAACATCCTTACGCAATCGTGGCCTTCCCCGTCCAATCCGGTACGCCCGTCACAATCTGCATGGCGTTATGTATGCCGCGCTGGGACGCGCGCGGCAAAGTGCTCTTCGTGGGGTTTGCCCAGCAGGCGGAACAGACCAACTACGGGCTGCCCGTGCAGGCAGGTTGGGGGCTTCCGGCTCTGCCTGCTGGCGGGCTGACCGGGGGTGCCGCCGCTTCTCAAGTCAAAGGGGTTACGATTGTGCACCAGCGCGTCTCATCGGCGCTGAACACCTCGGTTTACGCCTTCGTCCGCAGCACCACGCGACGCAATATCTACCGCATTCCACTACAGTAGGCGACTCAGCGCTGGATATTCAGGGTAGGGACTTCGGGTTCGTAGCCCTCATCTCGCAGCGTTTGCGTGGCCGCGGAGCGCAGCGCCTGCTGGTCGGCGTCCTTGGGCAGGGAGCAGTGGCGGCGGATGACCTCCTCGCCGCTCACAATGCGGACCAGCCAGTTGGATTTGCCCGTATCCCAGGAAACTTCAACGCGATCTGCGCGCATGGCTGCCTCCGAAAACCGCGGGCGGCGCGCCCGCGCCATCAATCTAATCTTCCACTTCCACCACTTCGCCGCGCTCGGCCTTGGCCTGAGTAATGATCTTCTCCTGCAGCGCCTGGGGAACAATGTCGTAGTGCGACATCTCCATGTTGAAGCTGCCTCGCCCCTGCGTCATGGAGGTCAGGTCGGCGCCGTAGGTCAGCATCTCCGCCATGGGCACCTGGGCTTTGACGATGGTTTTGCCGCCTTTGTTGTCCATGCCCTGAATGCGCCCGCGCCGCCCGT
>JBLMXE010000502.1:0-6948 GCA_050257615.1 Chlamydiota bacterium
GAAATGACTTTCCGGCCGCATTGGGCGGGCGGCCGCAAGAATCAAAGGTACGAGCCACAGCGATGGCGGACGCAACGGCGCACAATGTGGGCCCTATCATTCTGCTTGGTCCGCCGGGCGCGGGGAAAGGTACGCAGGCGAAGCGGATCGCGGAGCGTTATGGCATTCCGCAGATCTCCACTGGCGATATCCTGCGCGATAACGTGGCGCGCGACACGGAATTAGGCCGCAAGGCCAAAGCCATGATGGCGCGCGGCGAGCTGGTGCCTGATGTCCTGGTCAACCAGATGGTGGGCGACCGTCTGGCGCAAAAGGACTGCGGGCGCGGGTTCATCCTGGATGGTTTTCCGCGCACCCCGGTGCAGGCTCAGTGGCTGGATCGGTTTCTGGCAGGCAAGGTCTTTGACAATCAGAAGGCGTGTGAGCCCCCGGTTGTGGTGCAGTTCGACGTAGATTACAATAATCTTTTGCACCGGCTTACGGGACGTCGCTCTTGCCCCACCTGTGGTCGCATCTACAACATCCACACGCAGCCTACTCGGGTGCCGGACGTTTGTGACGTGGACGGCTCCCGGCTGGTCATGCGCAACGATGACAGTCGGGAAGTCATTGAGGAGCGGCTGAAGACGTATAAGCTGCAGACCCGTCCGCTGGTTGATTATTACCGCCGGCGCGGGCGGCTGGCGCGTGTGAACGGCGATCTGGATGTGGAGAACGTGACCCGGCAGATAGCCGAAGCAATTGAACGTTTACGAAATGCCCCCGTGGGCACGCAGTCCGGGGGCGCCTAGGAATGGCAATCGTGTGTAAGTCGCAGGCGGAGATCGAAAAAATGCGGCGCAGTGGCCGTATCCTTCGCCAGGTTCTGGATACTGTCCGCGAACTGGCTGTTGCCGGTGCCAGCACCATGGATTTGGAGCGCGCGGCCGAGAAGAAGATCAAGGAGTTGGGCGCCCGGCCGGCATTCAAAGGTTACCGCGATTATCCCTGCGTGCTCTGCACCTCGGTGAATCAGGAGATTGTGCACGGCATCCCGTCAAACCGGCGGGCGTTGAAGGCGGGCGACATTGTTTCCATTGACTGTGGTGTGGTGGTGGATGGTTATTACGCCGATGCCGCCATTACCGTGCCCGTGGGCGGTGAGACCACGCCCGAGCTTCAGCGCCTGCTGGATGTGACCCGGGAATCGCTGTACCGCGGCATCGAGGCGGCGCGCCTGGGCAATTCGGTCGGCGATGTAGGCGCTGCCGTGCAGGAGTATGTGGAGGCCAACGGCTTCAGCGTAGTGCGCGAGTTCGTCGGCCACGGTATTGGACGCCAGTTGCACGAGGAGCCGCAGGTGCCTAATTTTGGCGTGCGCGGGCATGGAGCGCGGCTGGAGGAAGGCATGGTGCTGGCCATCGAGCCCATGGTCAACGCCGGCAGGCCGGGAGCGCGGCTGTTGAATGATAACTGGACGGCAGTGACCGAGGACGGCAGCTACAGCGCTCATTTTGAGCACTGCGTGGCCGTCACCAGGAACGGGCCCTTGATTTTGACGGAGTAGTTGGGCGGCCCGGATAGATTTTCGCAAGAGGTTTTTCGGAACGTTCGGAAAATTGCAAGGAGTGCATGAGTAAAGAGGACGCGATTGAGGTCATGGCAACGGTCATCGAGCCCTTGCCCAACGCGATGTTTCGGGTGGAACTGGAAAATAAGCACCAGGTGCTGGCGCACGTCTCCGGCAAGATGCGCAAGAATTTTATCCGCATTCTGCCCGGCGACAAGGTGGCGGTGGAGCTTTCTCCCTACGACCTGACACGCGGCCGCATTGTGTACCGGTATAAGTGACGCCGTTCAGCGGGCGTGAGCGAAGCGGGAGCCCACTGGCGTCATCCTGAGCGTAGCCAAGGATCTCGCGGCCGAGGGCGCCCGCGCCACAAAGGTTTTAACTGAGAACTGAGAACCGGGAACAGAGAACTGCTTTACGGGAACTGAGAACTGCATTATGAAAGTACGCGCATCGGTAAAGAAGATTTGCGATAAGTGCAAGGTCATCCGCCGCAAAGGCGTGGTGCGGGTGATCTGTGAGAACTCGAAACATAAACAGAGGCAGGGCTAAGGTCAGCTGTTAGTCGTTAGTCGTTCGTCTATCGCCAACGACCAGCGACTAAAAGCTAACGACTGGAGTATTCATGGCACGCATAGCAGGCGTTGATTTACCGCGCAACAAGCACACCGCGATTGCGCTGACCTACATTTACGGCATCGGCCACTCCCGCGCGCAGAGCATTGTGGAGCAGGCCAAGGTGGATGGCGCGAAAAAGGTTCAGGACCTGAACGAAGACGAGGTCAACCGCATCCGCCAGGTGATTGAGAGTGAAGGCGGCGTGGAGGGCGATCTGCGCAAAGACACCGCCATGCACATCAAGCGGCTGATCGAAATCGGCTCCTACCGCGGTTTCCGCCACCGCCGCAACCTGCCGGTAAGAGGACAGCGCACGCACACCAACGCGCGTACCCGCAAAGGTCCGCGCAAGGGCACGGTGGCACAGAAGAAGAAATCCACGGCGAAGACATAAAACTATGGCAAAAGCTACTACACCTGCAGCCGGCGCGGCAGCGCCGGAGAAAAAAGGCAAGAAGAAGCAGTTCAAGCGCAAGGAGCGCAAGCACGTCCCGCATGGGGTGGCGCACATTCAGGCGTCATTCAACAACACTATCGTGACCATCTCCGACATGCAGGGTAACGTGCTCTCGTGGAAGAGTTCGGGGTCGTTGGGCTTTCGCGGTTCGCGCAAGGGCACGCCCTTTGCGGCGCAGCAGGCGGCCATGAATGCCGCCAACCAGGCGCGCGACCACGGGGTGCGCAGCGTGGAGGTGCGGGTGAGCGGACCGGGTTCAGGCCGCGAATCGGCCATCCGCGCGCTGTCCGCTGCCGGCATTGAGGTGCGTCAGATCAAGGACGTCACCCCGATTCCGCATAACGGGTGCCGCCCGCCGAAGAGAAGGCGCGTATAACAGGATCGCTGTCGGCCTTCGGCTGTCGGTTTTCGGCCAAAGCAAAGTGGCCGACGGCCAACGACCAAGAGCCAACGGCTGAATTTTTCATCGGGATGACCGGCATGCCATGCCCGTAAACCGATGCCTAAAGGAGAAGAAAATTGGCACGTTATAAAGGACCAGTATGCCGTTTGTGCCGCCGCGAGGGCATGAAGTTGTTCCTCAAGGGGGCGAAGTGCTTCAGTGAAAAGTGTCCCATTGAGAAGCGCAACTTTGCGCCTGGGCAGCACGGTAAGGACCGCAAGGCCAAGATTGTGGGCTACGGCCTGCAGCTTCGCGAAAAGCAGAAGGCCAAGCGCATTTATTTCGTCCAGGAAGGCCAGTTCCGCAATTACTTCGAGTTCGCGGCACGCAAGCCCGGCGTCACCGGCGAATTGCTGCTGCAGCAGTTGGAACGTCGTCTGGACAACATCGTGTACCGCATGGGATTCGCAGTGGCGCGCCGGCAGGCGCGGCAGTTCGTGCGCCATGGCCACGTTGAGGTCAATGGCCGCAAGGTAAACATCCCGTCCTACGAGGTCAAGGCCGGGGATGAGATCGCCATTCGCGAAAAGAGCCGGCAACTGCCGATCGTCCAGCAGGCCATGGAGTACACGGCGCACCAGGCTGCGCCCGGCTGGCTGGAAGTGAATCGCGAGACCTTAAAGGGCCGGGTGGTCAACCTGCCCAAGCGGGAAGACATCAACCTGCCGATTAACGAGCAGCTGATCGTAGAACTGTATTCGAAGTAGTCGTTAGTCCCTGGTCGCTAGTCGTTGGCCAATCGGCTGCGACGAACGACCAACCGCTAACGACCAACGACTGATTTTTCGGCCCACATTGTTTCGCGCCAGATCCGCCTTTTTCGGCGCTGGAGCCGGCTGCGGGCCAGCCGGCGAGCCGAAATTGAGCAGCATGGCCGAAGAGGAGAATAACGCAAATGCTTTGGAAAGGTTTTCAGAAACCAAAACGGCTGGCGGTTGATACCGAAGGCCTCACCGATAAGTACGGGATGTTCTGGGCGCAGCCCTTCGAGCGCGGCTTCGGCACCACCATCGGCAACGCTCTGCGCCGCGTGCTGCTTTCGTCCATCGAAGGCGCCGCGGTCACCGCGGTCAAAATCGAAGGCGTGCTGCACGAATTCCAGTCCATTCCCGGCGTCGTGGAGGATGCCACCGACATCATCCTTAACCTCAAGCAGGTGCCCTTCAAGCTCAACGGTGAGGGGCCCAAGGCTATCTACCTGCGTGCCGACCAGCCCGGCGTGGTCACCTCGGGCATGATCGAGGCTGACGCCGATGTCGAGGTGCTGGATAAGGAAGTTTACCTGGCCACCATCAGCGAGGGCGGCAAGCTCGACATGGAGATGCGCCTTAAGCGCGGCCGTGGTTACGTGGCCGCGGACAAGAATTTCGATGAAGACCTGGGTATCGGCTTTATTCCAATTGATTCCGTGCACTCCCCGGTGCGCAAGGTCAACTACACAGTCGAAGCCGCCCGCCTGGGCCAGATCACCGACTACGACAAGCTAACCCTCGAAGTGTGGACCAACGGCTCCGTGCTGCCCGCCGATGCCATCGGCCTGGCCGCCAAGCTGCTCAAGGACCACATGAACATCTTTATCAACTTCGAGGAAGAACTGGAAACCATGGCCACCTCGGAAGAGCGGAAGCCGGAGATCCGCAACGAGAACCTGAACCGCTCGGTGGAGGAGCTGGAGCTTTCGGTGCGCAGCTACAACTGCCTGAAGAACGCCAATATCCAGACCATCGGCGAGCTGGTACAAAAGACCGAGGCCGAGATGCTGAAGACCAAGAATTTCGGCCGCAAGTCGCTCAACGAAATCAAGGAAATACTGGCCTCCATGGGCCTGAGCCTGGGCATGAAGATTGACGAGCACGGCAACGCGGTGCCCGGCGCTCCGCCCGCGCCAATTCCGGCCCTGGGTGCGCCCGCGTTCGGGGAAGGACAAAACTACTAGTTGAAGATTGATGATTGAAGATTGACGATTGTCCGGCAGCAAACTGGGAGCAATCGTCAATCGAAAATCGTCACTCATCAATCAAGGGATTCTTATGCGTCATCTTAAAGCAGGATGGAAACTGGGCAGGAACACCAGCCATCGCCGCGCTTTGCTGCGCAACCTGGTGACCTCGCTGATTCTGGAAGAACGGATCGAGACCACGGTCACCAAGGCCAAGGCCATGCGCCCACACGTGGAGAAGATGATTACCCTGGGCAAGCGCGGTGACCTGGCGGCGCGTCGCCAGGCAGGTGCTTACCTGATGACCCGAGCGGCCGTGGACAAGCTGTTCGACATTTCGGCTCGCTTCGGCGACCGCGAGGGCGGCTACCTGCGCATCGTGCGCACCGGCTGGCAGAAGGGCGATGGCGCCGAAAAGGCGTTTATCGAGCTGCTGGGAGCCGAGCGCGTGGTCGAAGAGAAGCGCCAGAAGCGCGCCGAAATCCGCGCCAAGCGTGCCGCCGAAGCCAAGAAGGCCATGGAAGAGGCGCAGGCGCAACAGCAGGCCGAAGGCGACGCAGAACCGCCCGCCGGCGGGGAAGAGAAGGAGTAGCCACAACCTGCCCGGTAGAGACGTAGCTTGCTGCGTCTCCAACAATTCAGTCCAATCGCGAACGCACCCGCAATTTGGGTGCGTTTCGTTTTTTGGAGTGATGCCAGGACCGCCCTCGTTTTACTCCCAGGGATTGAAAAGTGGCACACCGGTGTCCGCGACATCTTTGACGTTTCGGGTCACAAATGTGAGATTGTGGTGCAAAGCGGTAGCAGCGAGCAAACCGTCAATCACGGGCAGAGGTCCCCGCATGGCCAATTGTGAGCCAATGCGTCCCCATCGGTCCGCGACACCCTGATCAATGGGCAGAATCCGGTTGGCGAAACGCAAGACGAGGTCGCTGTCGAGCCAGGCTTCGAGAGCTACACGGCGGGACGCGCTCTCAACAGAAGCAACGCCTTTGCGGATCTCTCCCAGGGTGAGGACGCTCAGATACAGCAAGCTCTCGTTCGTGGACTCAATCCATGCCGTCACCTTGGGCTCCGGCCGCGGCTTAACCAACTCCGAGACGACGTTGGTGTCCAGCAAGAAACCGCTCACAGCTCGACCTTCCGGCCGTAATCAGGCTCTCTTTCAAGGCCGATTGCCACTTCGGCAAGAGGTGACTGGGCAAAAAATTGGACCAGGCTCTTGGGCTGCCGGGAGCGAGCTGACAACCGCTCAAATTCCTCGGCCGGCAGGACGACCACGGCCTCCTTGTCCTGGCGCGTGACCCACTGCGGTCCTTCCGAACGGGCCCGGCGGAAAAGCTCGCTGAACCTGGCCTTAGCCATCTGCAATTGCCAGCGTGCGCTGGGTAGGGCGTTAGGAGCCGCCCTTGCCCGGCGCTTATGGGTGTTTGCTTTGCGAGTTGCCATAAAATTATCTGACTAGTCAGACTAGTCTAGTATAAGACCTCAAAATAAAATAAAGCAAGACTGCGGGTACCAACGTACCTGTACCTTCCGCATCACCCCCCTGCCCTTCTATCGGCGCTAAACTCGCCTTCAGGACATGGCAGTTCAAAAGAAATGGATCGGGCTGGGCGTGGGCGTCTTGCTCGTGCTCTATGGGTTTGGCATGCTGATCTGGCTGTCAAACCAGCCGCCCATCCTTTCCCGCTCCAAAGAGAAAGATCCGCTCTCCGGCTACCCCTTACACGTCCGTTTCAATCCCATCCGTGACCGCTCGCCAGAAAAGCCTGGTGAGGAAATGGTTAATGCCATGGAAGAGGGCAAATGCCGTGACGAGCTCGCCGACTGGTTCAAGGACTACCGCAAGCAATACGCCGAATTTATCTGCAAGTCGGAAGACCAGCACCCGCTGGTTTCCTGGACATTGTTTGACCGGGAAGACGAACCGCCGCTGGTCA
>JBLMXE010000503.1:0-9928 GCA_050257615.1 Chlamydiota bacterium
GTGTGGACCCGGCGACTGCCAGCTATCCAACCGGAAACAGCGATAAGCCGAGCGGAAACTGGTGGAAGTTTGGCTTCCCTGTGTTTTACGTCACCGACCTGCCCTGCTTTCGGTAGGCATCTGGGGCGGCCCGTTCCTGCGCGCCCTCACCCGCGATGCGGTGCGCCTCCTGCGCGGCCGGGCCAGGGCGGCCACGGCAAGATGACCTTCCAGCTACTAACTACCAGCTACCAACTACCGTCTTAGTGCGGATTGCTGTCGTCGCCCGCACCACCTTTGGGCAAAGGCGCCTGGCCTTGCTGGTCCTCTCCCGGGCGCCGCAGGCTGGGTGCTCCCGCCGGCCGCTGCCCGGGCTGTGGCTGCGGCTGCTCCTGGGCCACGGTGGGCTTCTTGATATCTACCTGTTTCTCGGTCTCCACCATCTTGGTGCCGTCCACCTTCATGGTTTCCACCCGTACCACCTCGTCGCCCACGAAGCGCACGAACTCCACTTGCTGTGGCGGCTGGCCGTAAATCCACTCCTCGTAGGCCACGTTGCCATCGCGCTCGCGAGTCTTCTGTGGCGGCCGCCCCTTGGCGTAAGTGACCATCTCGCGGTTCATGCCCACCAGCACCTTGTGCTCTTTGATGGCGTCGCGCACTTTGGGCGGCAGCGTGGACATATACGCCTCGACCGCGGTGTGCGCGCTGAAGTCCAGCACCGGGGTCAGCATCTGTTTAACCTGCTGCGGTGTAAGGGAAGGAATGCGCCCATCAAAGGTCAGGTCCACGTAGGAGCCGCGAGGGTTGTTGACGTTGGGATTGGAGGGCGAAATGGGAGCCATGCCACCCATGCCGCCTACCTCGATCCGCTGATACCACTTCGGCTTTCTGACCGGGCCGCCGTTGATTTCAAAACGAATGAAGTTGTCCTTGAAAGCGACGTTCGTAATCTGGGTACGATCGCCGGGTTTAACCGCCGGGCCCCAGTTCGCCAGGATCTGCTGCATTTCCTCGGGCGTGGGCGAAACCACTTTGCCGTCTTTCAGGGTTAAGCCCTTCTTGCCCATGGGAAACAACACCCGCGCAAAGCACAGTTCGGCGCTCAGCCCGCGAATGATTTCCAGACGTTCCTGTTTGGTGAGGTGCTGCGAAGGCTGCGGGGTTTTGTCCTTGCTCTTGGCCCAGACGCTCGCCGGCAGAAGGGTCGCTAAAAGCAGGAAAACCGCGATACGCCGGGCAACCATCTGGAACCACTCCCCAATCCGGTCTGATGCGATTATAGCCCCAGAGATGGCTGTCGGGAGACCGTAAAAACGGCTTAGCCCCCAGTCCGAATGGCCGCAACCGTCAGGCCTTCGCGAGCCACACGAAACGGAAGCACGCGTCCGCCGCTGGCCCGCAAAGCCTCCGCCACCCGCTCTTTCGCGCCCTTTTCCACGAAAAAAACAACACAACCGCCCCCGCCGGCCCCGCATACCTTGGCCGCGATCCCCCCATTGCGCCGTGCAGCTGCGATCAGCTTTTCAATTAACGGCGTGGAGATGCCGGGGGCATTGGTACGCCGCAATTTCCATTCCTGGGCCAGCAGGCGCCCGACCTCCTGCCAGTCGGGACGGGCCAGCGCCGCGCGCATGGCGCAGGCGATCTCCGTAATTCGCGCAAAGTTGCGCAGCACTTTGCGGTCGCCATCAATGTGGGACTTGAACACCTCCCAGTTGTTGATCCCGGACTGCCTCGGCGCACCCGTATAAGCCAGCAGAAAGCGCTCCTCGATCTCTTCCGGGGGAACGGGGATAGCGCAACGATGGATGCCGTCGGGCGCCAACTCCACAGCGCTCACACCGCCGTAGAGCGCCGGGTAGTAATCCTGGCAACCGGTAGGCACGCTGATGAGCTGCGCTTCCACGTTCTGCGCCAGCACCCGCATCTCCTCGCGCGACAACTCGCGCCCCGTGAAGCGGGCCAGCGCTGCGGTAGTGGCAATCATCAGCGCTGAGGAACCGGCAATGCCCGCCCCCGCCGGAGACTCGGAATTGGTCTCGAGAGCCAAACCCTGTTCCGGCTGAAAGAAACTGACCAGCCGCGCTGCCAGCGGGTGACGGTATTTTTTCGCGCAGCACAATTGTTCCAGGCTGGCAAAACGCTCTTCCCGCCGGCCGTCCAGGGAGTGCAGATGGATTTCCTTGCCCCCCAGCGGCGTGATGCGGCAAGTGGCCAGAATACTGACCGCGAAGTTCACTGTGACCGCGCCCGGATGGAACAAGTAGAGCGGCCACAAATCCATGGTGCTGCCCGCCAGATCGGCGCGGCAGGGCGCTTGCGCCACAATGCCTGCCCTTTCACCCTTGCGTTCTGCCACTCTCACCTTCACTGCCATGTCCTTGGCCAAGCCCACGCCTGTATCCGGCACCATGTGACCTCACGTCGGGAGTTGAGCAGCCCGCCAAACCCGGGCCACGCTCTTCAAGTTATTGAACCTCGGCGGCGGCCGCCAGTACCTCTTGCACTACCGCATCCACGTCGGCATCCCCGGAGCGGTGATTCACGAAGCAGGCGCGCAACGCGAATTTGCCGTGAATGGACGCATTGGAAATGTACACCCGGCCACGCTCGATCACCCGCTTCAGAATAGCGCGGTTCAGGCGGTCCAGTTCGTATTCCCTTCCCCCGGTGCCGCGATAGCGGAAGCACACGGCGCTTAGTTCCACCGGAGCCAGGCGTTCGAGACCTGGCTCGGCATCAATCGCGCCGGCCAGCCGTTGTGCGTGCCGCAGATCGGCGGCAATGGCCTCGCGGAATGCGCCCAGCCCGTGATACCGCAGCGACAGCCACAGCTTGAGCGCGCGAAATCGCCGGGAAAGTTCCAGCGATTCTTCAAAGAACGAAAACGCCTCCACTGGATCATGGCTCAGCGCGCGTGTGTACTCCCCGGTGTAAGCAAACGTGGTGCGCGCCACCTGTGCATCGCGAAAAAGCAAACAGCCGCAATCCAATGGCTGGTAGAGCCACTTGTGAGGGTCGAGGGAAAGTGAGTCCGCCTGCTTCATTCCTTCAAATTTCTCCGGCGTAGCGATGGCGGCCAGCGCCCCATAGGCGCCATCCACGTGCAGCCAAAGCCCGTGGCTGCGCGCGATTTCCGCTATGCGCGGCAGCGGGTCAATCGCCCCGGTGTTCACTGTTCCCGCGGTGGCGACGATCGCGATTGCCCGCTTCCCTGCCCGCCGGTCCTCGTGAATCGCGCGCTCCAGCGCAAGCAGCGACATACGAAAATCCTGGCCGGTGGAAATGAGCCGCAAATTTTCCCGCCCCACGCCCAGCAGGGCCAGGGCTTTGGGAATGGACATGTGCACTTCGTCGGAGGCGTAAACCACGCCAGGCTGGGCGCCCCGCTCATTGGCCGGAGCTTTTGCTTCACGCGCCATCGCTAAGCCCATCAGGTTGGCGGAAGAACCTCCTCCGGTCAGGCTGCCGGTGAAACCCGCACAACCGATGGCCTGTGCCAGCCACTCCACTACGGTGCGTTCAATCGTTACTGCAGCCGGCGAGGAACGCCAGGCGGTCAGATTCTGGTTGAGCACACTGGCCAGCAGGTCAGCAGCCGCGGCTACCGGCTCGCCCGAGCCCAGCACATAGCCAAAAAACCGCGAGGTGGGCGGGCGCGAGTGGCGGATCACCTCAGGAAGAATGTCGAGCGCGGACACCCCCAGCCCTGCCTCCGGCGGTGCGCTGTGAAACAGGCGCTCGGTTTCCTCACCCGATGTTCTGGGAAAGGCCGCAAGTGAATGAGCCTCGGCAATGAGCTCCGACGCCAGTTCCACCATACGCAGCGCCACCCGGCGGAATTCGTCCGGCGAAGTTTCCAAGCGGTTCATGGGGCGGAAAAACACATTGTACGACCAAGGAAGGAGAAGTCGGTGGTCGTCGGTCGTTAGTCGTTGGCTGTTAGTGGTTGGGAATGATGCCGCTCTGCCCGTGCCGAGAGCGAACGACAAACGACCAAGGACTAACGGCGGCTCTGCGGCTGCATCAACGCTTCGGATGGAGATTGCATGC
Source organism: Chlamydiota bacterium (assembly GCA_050257615.1). Taxonomy (GTDB): domain Bacteria; phylum Acidobacteriota; class Terriglobia; order Terriglobales; family Acidobacteriaceae; genus JAICWP01. The sequence continues at coordinate 4,036 of JBLMXE010000503.1, forward strand.
CGGGCTGCGTTCCTACCGGCTTCAGAATCAGCACCAGCGATCGACCTTCGTGCCCGCTGGGCATGAGCAGCAGCTGGCGTTGAGGATCGAAGACAAGGCCGTGGCCGCGCACCGATAACAGCAGCTGATCGGCAGAAGCGAATTGTCCCCCGCCAACACGAATCACATCCACTTCATTGCTGGAAGCTGCATAGAGCTTACCGCTGCCATGGTCCAGCCACAGGCTGTCCACTCCCATCGGCGCCGCCACTCGTCCCACTTCCCTGCCGCTATCGGCGTCCAGGGCAACTACGGCGTAACGCACTGCCACGTACAGCCGCCGTGCTTGAGCGTCCAGTACTAGCGCCGAAGGCTGCGAGGCTACCAGAGTATAGCGGCGCAACACTTTCAAACCCGGATCCAGCACCGCCACCTGCGCTTGGCCTTCCAGCGTGGCATAGATTACGTTGCGCGCCGCGTCGTACACCAGCGCGTCCACATGGCCCAGCGGAACCGTGACCGACCGCTCCACCTTCATCAGGTCAATAGCGGAAACGGACTGATTTCGACTATTTCCTATGTAGAGGGTGCGTCCGTCGGGAGAAAGCGCCAGCGGCCCAGGCTGAAGTTGCAGCGGAATGGTGTTCTCCAGCTTCCAGGTTTTAGCCGAGATCACCGCGATCTTGCTGGCGCCGGCATCGGCCACATAAACTTTGCCGCCCTTTTCGTCCACCGCAATGCCGCGTGGCTGCTCGATGTTGATCTGCGCATCCACCCGCCGCATTTTGATATTGAAAATGTCAACCGTACCGCCGCCGGAATGGGAGATGATCAGATGCCCATCCACAAAACCCACCGCCTGAAATCCCGGATTGCCGGGGATATACACCATGGCCACTTGCCGCAGACTCGAAGTCTTGCCAAAAGCCGCGCCCCAGGCCAGCGGCGCCAGCAACAGAATCAAGGCGGCAATCAGACACCAATATTTGCCAACACGCATAAGAATCCCGCAGCAGCGCCGGGCTGCTTCTCGGGTATGGGATGCAGAGGAAAGGTATTCTGCTGCCTGGTAGCTATCCCAGGTTTAACGCCCGCTTGAACGAGCCGCGATCGTTCATGATTTTCTGCTGCAGAAGAGTGATGGCGTAGATCAGTTGCTCCGGCCGGGGCGGGCAACCGGGCACGTACACATCCACCGGAATCACCTGGTTCACGCCCTGCACCAGCGCGTAATTGTTGAACACGCCACCGGAGGTGGCGCAGGCACCCATGGAGATCACCCACTTGGGTTCCGGCATCTGCTCCCAGAGCTGGCGGATGACCGGCGCCATTTTCTGCGAGACCCGGCCGGCAATGATCATCAGGTCCGACTGCCGGGGCGATGGCCGAAACACCTCGGCGCCAAAGCGTGCGATGTCAAACCGCGACGCACCCATGGCCATCATCTCAATGGCGCAGCAGGCCAGGCCGAAGGTCATCGGCCAGATCGAGTTCTTGCGCACCCAGTTGACCGCATGATCCAGGGTGGTCAGGATCAGCCCCTCCGGCTGTGCCTCGCCAAAGGCTACCTCGCGCGTGCGCGCTTTATCGTGCTCGCTCCCTACCAGGTTTTCGAAACGCTGTTCGCCGTTCATGTCGTTTCTTATTATAGGCGATGGCGGAGTAGCACGCCGTCGTTGGTCCTTGGTCGTTAGTCCGTAGGTCGACGGCCCTTGCCGTCGACCGTCAGCCGTCGACTATGGTTTCAGCACTATCTTCCCGAACATCTCGCTCCTCTCCATGCGCTCATGGGCGGCGCGCGCGTCCTTCAGGGGGAACGTCGAATCCACCACCGGTTTCAGCCGCCCGCTGAACACGAACGGCAGCACCTCGTGCAACTCGCCCATGGTGCCCATATACGAGCCGATAATGGAAAGCTGGCGCGAATAGACGAAGCGCAGGTCAATTCCCACGTCGGGCCCGGTAGTCGCGCCGCAGGTTACCAGCGTGCCTGCCGGCCGGACGCACTTCAGGCTCTCCTCCCAGGTGGACTTGCCCACGTGCTCAAACACAATGTCCACACCCGCGCCGCCAGTGATGCGCTTCACCTCTTCGGAAATTTTCTGCTTGTAGTGGTCAATCCCGTGGTCGGCGCCCAGCCCGCGCGCCCGCTCCAGCTTCTTCTCGTTGCCGGCGGTGGCAATCACCGTCGTGTTGAACAGCTTCGCAATCTGGATGGCGGCAATGCCCACGCCCGAGTTGCCGCCCAGCACCAGCACCGTCATGCCTGGACGGATCGAGGCGCGCCCGGTCAGCATGTGCCAGGCGGTCAGGAACACCAGGGGCACGCTGGCCGCCTCCTCAAAGCTCAGGCGGTCGGGAATGGGGATCACGTTGACCTGTTGCACCGCAATCAGTTCGCAGTCACCGCCGTCGGTCACGTTGCCCAGCACGCTGAACTGTGGGCACTGGTTCTGCAGTCCATGCGTGCATTTCGGGCAATGATTGCAGAAGGTCATGGGCGTGAGCAGCACGCGCTGCCCGGCTTTCAACCCGGTGACGTATTCCCCCACTTCGACGATCTCGCCGGCCACATCACTGCCGGGAATGTGCGGCAGCGGCGACTTGGTCACGCCCTTGCGCACCCATATATCCAGGTGGTTCATGGCGCAGGCCCTCACCCGCACCAGCACCTGGTCCTTGCGCGGCTTGGGATCGGGGACCTCTTCGTATTTCAGAACCTCCGGACCGCCATATTGATGAAAGCGGATAGCCTGCATGAGTGCGTTCCTCCTGAATGCGAAACTAATCAAGCTAACATAAAAGCGGGGGTCGGGGGTCGGGGTCGGGAGTCGGCGAAAACGTTGCTGGCAGCTGGTAGTTGGAGGCCGTCGGCCTTCGGCTACGACTTTGCAGGACCAGAGGCCGACAGCCGACGACCGAGAACCGACCGCTTGGCTACCAACTACCCGCTACCAACTACCTTTCACCGACTCCTGACTACCGACTCCCGACTCCCGGTGTTGACTTGCTCCCCCGCCGCATCCAATAATCAGGGCCGCAGATGGATATATACGAGGAAATCGTCAAGCTGCGCCGCGAGGGCCGGCGGGGCGCCGTGGCCACCATCGTCAGCGTCCGCGGCTCCATCCCCTCCTTCCGCACCGCCAAGATGCTGGTGCGCGACGACGGCTCCATCGTGGGCACCATCGGCGGTGGCTGCGTCGAGGCCGACGTCTGGCAGGCTGCCCGCGAAGTCATGGAAGAGGAAAAACCCCGCACCCTGACCTTCAACCTCAACCAGAATCCCAAGTACGATACCGGCCTGGTCTGCGGCGGCACCCTCGACATCTTCATCGAGCCAGTGCTGCCCGTGCCCGTGCTCTACCTCTTCGGCGCCGGGCACGTGGCCGTGAATCTGTATAAAGTCGCGCACAACGCCGGCTTCGACGTCATCGTGGTGGACGACCGCGAAACCTACGCCAACCACGAGCGCTTCCCCGAGGCGCGCGAAATCCACGCCGACGATTTTGACCAGACCATGGCCAAGCTGGATCCCAGCGAGTCCTCCTACGTCGTGATCGTCACCCGCGGCCACCGCGACGACATGCGGGTGCTGCGCTGGGCGGTGCAGACTCCGGCGCGCTATGTCGGCATGATCGGCTCCAAGCGCAAGGTGATTGCCATCTACCGCGAACTGGAGAAAGAAGGCTTGGCGCCGGAACTGTTCGAGCGCGTGCACGCGCCCGTAGGTCTCGACATTGGCGCGGTCACCCCGGAGGAAATCGCCGTGGCCATCACCGCCGAAATGATTGCCATTCGCCGCCACAGCGAAGCGCCCCTGCCTCACCTGCGCTATCCGCGCAAAGCCGCTCCCGCCACAGATTCCCCCGCCGAAAACCCCGCCGACCTGCAGAAAAGCTAAGAAGTACAAGTCACAATTTACAAATTATTCAATTACACAATTGCCCAATCATAGTTGACTTTCGTCTTTTGTTCGCCTATGATTCCTCCCCTGCCCCACCGGGCTAAGCGAAAGGATGCACAAACCAATGCCGCTGAACGCAGCACTTCTCCCCGAATTCGATCAGGAAATGGCCAACACCCGCAAAACCCTGGAGCGCGTACCCGACAGCAAATTCACCTGGAAGCCGCACGACAAATCTGCCCCCATGGGCGGCCTGGCCGGCCATCTGGCAAATATTGCCGGCTGGCTTGCCTTCACCATCAAGCAAGACTCGCTTGACCTCGCGCCCGGCGGCAAGCAGATGGAACCGCCTCCCACCCCCAAGAACAACCAGGAGCTGCTGGCCGAGTTTGACAAGAACGTGAAGGAAGGCCGCGCCGTTCTGGCCGGCGCCAGCGACGCCGAACTGATGAAGCCCTGGTCCCTGCTGAACAACGGCAAGGTCATTATGACGCTGCCCAAGGTTGCCGTGGTCCGCGGCTTCGTAATGAACCACATGATTCATCACCGCGCCCAGTTGGGCGTCTACCTGCGCCTGAACAACATTCCCGTACCGGCTATCTACGGGCCCTCAGCCGACGAAGGCAGTTTTTGATCCGACTCTGATTAGCCCTTCCGGAGCGCCCCATGCAGGGCAGGATTCCACGGGCGGTTGGCTCGTGATATCTTGCCCTCATGGCGCGCGCTCCCAGTTTCTGTGGTGTGATTCTGGCGGCAGGGGAATCCTCGCGCATGGGACGCGACAAGGCACTCCTGCCCTGGCCACCGCAGGGGCCGGAACCGCGCATCGCCCGCACGGAAACCTTTCTCTCCGCCAACATTCACCTGCTGGAGGCGCACACCGATATGGTGCTGGTTGTGGCGGGCAAGAACGCCCCCAACCTCGCGCCTCTGGTATACGCCACCAGCGCATTTCTCGTGGTGAATCCCGCGCCCGAGCGTGGCCAGTTCAGCTCCCTGCAGACCGGGCTGCGCGAAGTGCTCAACCGCGGGCGCGATGCCGCCGTCATCACCCTGGTAGACCGTCCGCCGGTGCGCAGCGCCACCCTCACCCAGTTGCGTTCCGCTTTCATTGATGTGGCCGCGCAGGAGAAGTGGGCGGTGATCCCGCAGTTCAGTGAGAAGCACGGCCACCCCGTCCTGATCGGGCGCGAGATGATCGAAGCTTTCCTGCGCGCGCCCGCCACCGCCAATGCCCGCGAGATCGAGCACCAGCACCAGGCTCACATCGTTTACGTTCCTGTGGACGATCCCCACGCCACCCTCAACGTAGACACTCCCGAGGACTATGCCCGTCTCCAACATGCCTGAGAGGGCAGCCACTTTCCTGGATTCTGTGCTGCGGCTGGCGCCCCGAGTCGCCGTGTTCGATTGCGACGGCACCCTATGGGCGCCCGATGCCGGCGAAGGCTTTTTGGACTGGGAACTGAAGCGCGGCCTGGTTGCGCCGGATGTGGTCCGTTGGATCCGCGCCCGCTACGCCGATTACCGGGCCGGCAAGGTACCGGAAGATGTAATGTGCGGCGAGATGGTCACCATTCACGCCGGCCTGCGCGACGACGCGGTGGAGCGCGCGGCGGAAGACTATTTCGCCCCCCACATCGAGCCCTGGATCTTTCCCGAGATGCGTGCCCTGGTGGCTGGCCTGCTGCACAGAGACTGCGCCGTGTGGGCTGTTTCCTCCAGCAATCAGTGGATCATTCGCGTCGCCATGCGCCGCTTTGGCATTCCACTAGAGCGCATTCTAGCGACGGAAGTGGCCGTGGAGAATGGCCTCATCACCGACCGCCTGCTTCGTGTTCCCAGCGGGCCCGGCAAGGCTGAAGCCATTCGCGAAAAAATCGGCTCGGCGGTGGACGCCGCCTTCGGCAACACCCGCTGGGATGCGGAGATGCTGCAGCTGGCCCGCCGCCCTTTCGCCATCAATCCCACGACCGATTTCGAGCAGTTCGCGCGTCACAATTCGTG
>JBLMXE010000504.1:0-4521 GCA_050257615.1 Chlamydiota bacterium
GTCATCCATCAGTATGGGACCGATGCCACGCGGTTTACGCTGGCGGCCATGGCGTCGCCGGGCACCGACATTGCCTTTAATCCCAAGCGCACCGAGGGATACCGGGCCTTCGCCAACAAGATCTGGAATGCCGCCCGCTTCATATTCATGAATGTGGACCGGGCGCAGCAGGCGGGGGTGTGGTCGCTGCAAGAGTTCCAAAAGGGCGCGGCCGACAGCGCCCACGCCACAAAAGGCATTGCCGGATTCGAGCCCGCCACCCTGGAAGACCGCTGGATTCTCTCGTGCTTCAATGCGGTGGCCGCCGAGCTCAACCAAGCGCTGGAGTCTTACCGCTTCGACGAGGCCGCCAACCGGGTTTACGACTTCTTCTGGAGCGAGTTCTGCGACTGGTATGTGGAACTGATGAAGCCGCGCCTGGCCGCAGAGAAGGGCGCCCGCGCCGCCTTCGGTAACATCGTGGGCGTCTTTGAAGGGGCGCTGCGGCTGCTGCATCCCTTCATGCCGTTCATCACCGAAGAAATCTGGCACGCCATTTACGATGGCAAACCGCCGGCCAAGTCTATCGCGCTGGTGGAGTATCCGGCGGCCGATCCCGGGCAGCGCGACCTGGCAGCGGAAACCGAGATGGCCATCCTGCAGGACCTGATTATCAGCGTGCGCAACCTGTGCGCCGAACTGAAGGTAGAGCCGCGGCAGCGCGTGCCCATCCAGGTGCATGCCCAGGACGGCGTGCGCCAGATGATTGAGCACAACCGTGCCGCCGTGCAGCGACTGGCGCCGGTGGAGGATCTGGCCTTTGTGGAAACTTCGCTGGCCAAGGCCGGCGGAGCGCGCGTCACCTCGCGCTTCGAAGTGCGCGTGGTTTACGAAAAGAAAATTGATAAAGCCGCCGAGAGCGCGCGTCTAAGAAAAGAATTGGAAGGGGTAGAACGGGAAATAGAGAGCAAGCGCCGGCAACTGGGCAACGACTCGTTCCTGCAGAAAGCGCCGCCGCACGTGGTGGAAGGCCTGCGCAAGCGCTTGGCGGAACTGGAAGTGCTGCAGCAAAAGGCCAGGGCCGCGCTGGATCATTTGGGCTGACCTTTTTTTGCCGCCGAGGATTTTTTCACCCCCGAGACGCCGAGTTCGCCGCTAATTCGTTTTCACCGCCGAACGCAAAGGTCGCCGAGGGTTCCAATGATTTATTATTTCCTGGCGCCCTCGGCGTCTCTGCGGTAAATGGTTTTGGTTTTGCTGACAACTGGCAACTGACCACTGGCCACTGCCTTGGACTGGACTAGCCGACGCATTACCGCCGTCATTCAGAACGCGCTGCTCGAAGACCGGGCGACGCGCGACGCCACCACCTACGCCTGCATTGATCCGCACCAGCGCGCTGCCGCCACCATTCTGGCCAAGCAGGACTGCGTGCTGGCCGGCCTGGGGTGCGCCGGCCGCATTCTGGAAGTTTTTGCCGTTCTGGACGGCACCGTGACTTCGCATCCCGATGTGACCAGCCACCCGGAAATCTTCGACGGCGTGCGCCTGCATCGCGGCCAGCCGATCGCGGTCATCCGCCATAACGCCCGCGTCATCCTTTCCTGTGAGCGCGTAATCCTGAACTTCCTGCAGCGGCTGAGCGGCATCGCCACCCTGACCCGCAAGTTTGTGGACGCAGTGGCGGGCACGAAGGCTCGCATTCTGGACACACGCAAGACCATTCCCGGCCTGCGCATGCTCGATAAGTACGCAGTGCGTTGCGGCGGCGGCATGAATCACCGGCTCGATTTGTCCGACGGCGTGCTGATCAAGAACAACCACATCGCGCTGGCCGGCGGTATTGCTCCCGCGCTGGAGCACGCACTCCACAATCGCCGTGGCGAACAGCCGGTGGAGATCGAGGTACGCTCGCTGGAGGAGCTGGAACAGGCCCTGCAGCACGGCGCCGAGGCCATCCTTCTGGACAACATGGCGGTGGAGGATGTGCGCAAGGCAGTGGAACGCGTGGCCCGGCACACCCGGCGCATGAGCTTGGAGTGCTCCGGCGGTGTGAACCTGGAAAACGTGCGCGCCTACGCCGAAACCGGCGTGGACTACATTTCGGTGGGCCAGCTCACTCATTCCGCTCCCGCCGTGGACATGAGTTTGCGAGTAGTTTCGACATAGTCTTGTGTAGGGACAGCCGCCCTCGGCTGTCCGCCGGGCGAAGCCCGGTAAGGATTTCAGACGAGCTTCGCTCGCCCGCACAGGCGAGGGCGCCTGTGCCCACGTGAGACTCGCCCGCGAGAAACTTCATCGCCGCGGATGCACGCTGATAGATTCCTTTCAAAATCAGCGGTAATCCATGCTCATCCGCGGAAAAGAAGTGGGCGGCTCAGCGGCAGCAATATGTTTTGCTTTCTCTGCCTCCTCCTTCATAATTGCCCCATAACTTCGGCCAGACAAAATCGAGGGAATGGGGGAAGCCGTGCGGCGCATCCCCCCACCGACGCGCGGCTCAGCCGTATCGTGCGCCTGCTGATGGATCACGCCACTGTGGTCGTCAGCGGCACCAAAATCGCGCAAGAAATCGGCACCACCCGCTCTGAAGTCTGGCGCCTGGTGCAGCAGCTGCGTGCGCTGGGCGTGGACATCGCCGGTCACTCCGCCACCGGCTACCGTTTGCGCAAGGTTCCCGACCTGCTGCTGGCGGAAACACTCGCCCCCATGCTGCGCGGCACAATTTTTGGCAGCCACGTTCACCACTACTTCAAAATCGGATCCACCAATGTGACCGCCATGGAGGCGGCTGGGGCAGGCGCGCCCGAGGGCAGCGTCTTCGTGGCCGAGGAGCAAGTCGCGGGACGCGGGCGCGGCGCTCACGGCTGGCTCTCGGCGCGCTCCCAAGGCATCTACTGTTCGGTGGTGTTGCGCCCGGCTTTGGCGCCGGCCGACGTGCTTGTGCTCACGCTGGCCACCGGCCTGGCGGTTTGCGCGGCAGTGGAACAGGTGCTGGCCCGTCATGGCGGCAGCGCTGCTCCGGCGCTCGACCTGCGCTGGCCCAACGATCCCCTGATGAACGGCAAGAAGTTCTGCGGCATCCTGGTGGAATTGACCGCGGAGGCCACCCGGGTGCGCTATCTGGTAGCGGGCATCGGGATCAACGTGAACCAGCCCAGCTTCCCCGCTGAACTGCGGGATGTGGCCACTTCGCTGCGGCTGGAGACGGGCAGTTGCTGGTCGCGAGTGGAGCTGGCGGCAGCTTTGTTAAAATCGCTCGACCGCGAATATCGCGCCCTGTTGAAGGCTGGGCCGGGGGGCCGCGAATCGGTGTTGCGCCGATTTGGGGAGCGCTCCTCGTACGCCCAGGCCCGCCGCGTGCACGTGGAAGAAGACGGCGGCTATGAGGGCGTAACCGCCGGCCTGGACGCGCGTGGCTTCCTGCAGGTGGAAACCCGCAACGGCCTGCGCACCGTGCTTTCCGGTGGCGTGAGAGCGTTGGAGTAGTGTAGCGCCGCCGTCCCGGCGGCTAGGCGTCCCGCCCACGGTCTGAGGACAGCCGGCAAGATGCCGGCGCTACAGTCGGTAACAACTAGTTCTATGCTCTTTGTTCTTGACGTCGGCAATACCAACACGGTGCTGGGAGTCTTCGCCCGCAGCGAGAGCGCGAACGGCGAGATGACGAAGTACGAGCGCCTGGTCGCCCACTGGCGCGTAGCCACCAACTGGACGCAGACCGTGGATGAATACGGCGTGCTCTTCCGCAACCTGTTTGCCGCCGCCGATATTGAGCCCAAGGCCATCCAGGGCATCGTGATCGCCTCGGTTGTCCCTTCCATGGACAGCACGCTGCGCGAAGTCAGCGAGCGCTACTTCCGCACCAAGCCGCTGTTCCTGGAGCCGGGTGTGCGCACCGGCATGCCGGTGCAGTATGAGAATCCCGCCGAGGTGGGCGCCGACCGCATCGCCAACGGCGTGGCCGCGCTGGAGAAGTACGGCGGTCCCTGCGTGGTCGTGGACTTCGGAACGGCCACCACCTTCGACGCGGTCTCGGCCAAAGGCGAGTATCTGGGTGGCGTGATCTGCCCCGGCATCGGCATTTCGGCGGAAGCGTTGTTTTCGCGCACCGCCCGCCTGCCCCGTATTGACATTCGCAAACCAGAACGAGTGATCGGCACTAACACCGTGGGCAGTATCCAATCCGGCTTGTACTACGGCTATCTGGCGCTGGTGGACGGCATCATCGAACTGCTATTGAAGGAGCTAGGCAGCGAGACCAAGGTAGTGGCCACCGGCGGGCTGGCCAGCCTGATAGGCACCGGCTCCAAGTACATCAGCGCGGTGGATGACCTGCTCACGCTGGAGGGGCTGCGCATTATCTGGGAGCGCAACGCGGCCACCCGCAAGCCAGCTGCCGCGGGCAAGCCCCGACGTTGAGTTCCGCGGATCGACTCTGGTGGAAAACTACTTCAACTATTTCACCGAAATTGAGGAACACTTCCACCGCCGCCGCGGGTCCACCCTGCTGCTCTCCACCCTGGACTGGGCGCTGATCGAAAC
>JBLMXE010000505.1:0-3273 GCA_050257615.1 Chlamydiota bacterium
GCATGTGTTCGTAGGCCACCTGGTTGAGCACGAATTCGGGAAAGAGATAGGCCTGCGGATCGCGCTTGCGCGTCGCGTGGAAGAACCGCACCGCCTTGGGCACGCCGCCCGGTTGTTCCACCAGCGACCAGAACTCCCAGGCCGGCGTCTTCTTGATTGCCACATGCGCCTTGGGATCGGCGGGAGCTTTCAGCAGAGTGTCAACATACCAGGCCACAATCTCGCGCGGCAGTTCGGGGTGCGGGCCGAAAATTTCCGTGCCATGCTTGCCGTCTTTGAAGCCCACAAACTTGTTGCGCGGGTTGCCGGATAAATCCGCCAGCCATTGCATGTTTTGCGGAGCATTGGAGTCGAACTCGTCGTCGGCCGCCGCGGCGGTGAAGATGGGCAGCCATGCGTTGTTCTGCAGAAACTTCAGGCCGGCGCCATTCGCGGGCCCGGCCAGCAGCGCCAGCGACTTTACCTCCGAATGCCGCCGCGCCACCTGCACAGCGTGGTTCACGCCGCAACTGCCACCGCCGGCGCCAATGCGCGTCTTGTCCACGCCCGGCTGTGCCAGCAGCCAGGCGTAGGCGGCGTCAATGTCGCCCGGCCACTTGGTGGTCTGCACCTGCTGCAGCTTCTGCGGATCCTTGCGGAAGTCAATGCGCTCGCCCTGGCTTTCGCCGTAGCCACGGTAGTCGAGAGTCAAGGCATTAATTCCGGCAGCGCTCAGCTGCGTTGCCACCGGCTCCCATGCTTTACGATTGCTGTTGCACATGTGCAGCAGCAGCACGCCGGGGCCGGGCTTGGCGGCCGCGTAGTAGGTGGCCTTGAGCTTGATCCCATCGGGCGCGGTGATGTCCACATCGCGCGGGCCGGGGGCGGCGAAGGCTGGGAGAGTAACTACGAACAGCAGCAGGGAAGCAAGTAGGCGGGCCATTGCGGGTACCTCCTGCAACCAGCCAAGTCTAACAGGGTTGCTGAATGGAGTCGGAATCCCCGTTTATCCGCCTGAATCTGCGGCGAAGAATTTTGGAGACGCTCATGTCTGAATTTCGCGGTCTTCGGGTCACTCACCAATACACCCAAACCAACCAGGCCCCGCCCGACAGAGTCTTTCCGTTGCTCTGTCCGGTTCGGGAGGCGGACTGGGTGCCGGGGTGGAAGTACCGGCTCATCTACTCGCAGTCGGGCGTGGCTGAGCTGGGATGCGTGTTCACCACGCCCAACGAAGATGGAACGGAATGCACCTGGCTGTGCACCGAGTACGATCCCGCCAGTTTCCGCATCGCTTACGCTTGGATCACACCCGGCCTGATCGCCTGCCAGCTCCGCATCCAGCTCGAGGCCGGCCCAGGTTCGACCACCCGCGCGCATATCGCCTACACCTATACCGGCCTTTCTCCCGCGGGGAACAAAGAGGTGGAGCACTTCACGGCTGACTGGTTCTGCACCAAGATGCAGGGCTGGGAGAGCGCGATCAATCACTATTTGCGAACAGGAAAGATAATTGCTGGGCCACAGTGGGAGTGAGAATATGTCTCCCTTCCATTGTGCGGCGTGGGTTTTGCCTGCCGCTCTGCTCTTAATGTCATGTTGAGCGAGGGCGCATGCCCGAGTCGAAACACCCCTACATTCCTTGATGTTGCTAACTGCGAAAGGGAATTTCAATCGAGCTCGAGAGGGTCGTGAAAAATCCCTGAAGTGTTGCGATCGTGCGAGCGGCGCAGGGGTCCCTCGGCTCCGCTCGGGATGACATTCTCGCCGGGAGAGGTGTTCCAAAAAGACGGAGCAGGGACGCGTGTGCTCACTTGCCCAGCCGCAGCAGCACCGCGTTCAGGCGAGCTTGCGCTTCCGCCATCCCGGGAGCCATCCGCAGCGTGGCCTGGTAGGCGCGGGCGGCGGAAGGCAGGTCACCTTTGGCTTCCAGCGCTTGCCCCAGCCAGAAGTAGGCGATGGGCGAAGGCGCGATTTGCGCCGCGCGGGAGATATCGGCCACGGCGGCATCGAGATTGCCCGCCTGATATTCCAAGGTGCCGCGAGCTAAAAGACTGTTGTGCTGGTTGGGATCGAGGCGGATGGCGGTGTCGAACTCGCTCAGCGCCGCAGCCGGCCGGTTGGTCTGCAGATAGAGGATGCCCAGGTTGTTATGGGCGTGTGCGGCATCCAGGGTATCCACCGCGTTGGCCAGCGCTACTTGATACTCGCGCTCGGCTTGCGGGAACTGTCCCGCGCGCAACAGCAGGGTAGCTCGGTTGTAATGCGGTTCGAAGTCGCGCGGCTGCAGGCGGGCGGCGGCTTCGAAGTGGGCCATCGCTTCCTGGGGCCGCCCCATGGCCACCAGGGCCGTGCCCAGGTTGTCTTCGGCAATGCTGTTAGCGGGTGCGACCTGCAGGGCGTGGGAGAAAAGCGTATAGCTGTCCTGCCAGTAGACCAGCTGGCGGTTGGCCGCCCAGGCATAACCGCAGACAATGACCACGGTGGCGGCGACGGGCACGGCGCGGGGCAATTGCAGGCGTGGCAAGGCATCAGCCGCAAGCCAGACCGCGATCGCGAACAGGCCAAGGAAAGGGATGTAAGCATAGCGGTCGGCCATCGCCTGGCGCCCCACCTGCACGACTCCGATGACGGGCAGCAACGCCACCAGGTACCAGGTCCAGCCCGCCAGCAGGTAGCGGCGTTTGCGGTAGCGCCAAGCCAGAGCGCTGATGGCCACCAGGCCTGCCGCCGCCAGCCCCACCTTCCATAGCGCCAGGGAATTTTCCGGGTGGGGATAGAAGACGGCCAGGCGCGTCGGCCAGAAGCCCTTCAGGATGTAAGCCAGATAGGAGTAAATGGCGTTTTCGAGCCGCAGGCGCAGAGGCAGGGCCAGAGTCGTGCCCAGGGCGCCGATGTCGCGCTGGGCATAGAGGGTGATGGCAGCGCTTCCGGCGGAGAGCAGGAGCAGGGGGATTTTCTCGGCAAGCAATTTGAAAAATACCCTCACGAAGCCGGGCTCGCCTCGCCCCGGCACCGGCAGCCGCCCCAGAGGCCAGTAGTCCAGGCACAGCACCAGTACCGGCAAAGTCACGACCATGGGCTTGGCCATCAGGCCCAGGGCGAAGAGCACGGCGACGAGCAGGTAGCGCCTTATGTCCGGCTTACGCACGTACTCGCGGTAAGCCCAGAGGGTGAGCAGCAGGAAGGTGGTGCAGAGCAGCGATTTGAATTCCGCCACCCAGGCGACCGCCTCCACGTTCAAGGGATGAACCGCGAACAGGGCCGCCACCGCCGCACTGCGCCAATGGAACC
>JBLMXE010000506.1:0-9214 GCA_050257615.1 Chlamydiota bacterium
CCACCAGCATGGGCGCGGCGCGGGTGCCGCGAATCAGCACCAGGAACTCGTAAATGAGCAGCGCCACCAGCAGGATGTCGAGTACCGACATCAGGGACAGCGGTGGCAAGCGCCCTAGAATCTCAGTCAAAACCAGCCTCTTTGTAGGGGAACGGCGAAGAAGCCCAACACAGCTATTTTAGCCCAGGATTGCTGCAACTTAATGAGATGCAGGGTGACCAAAAGGGGGAGGGAGCTTTGAACGTTTCAAAGTTGCAAAGTTTCAGGGTTTTGAGGGTTTCAAAGTTGCAAAGTTTCAAGGTTTCGAAGGTTTCAAAGTTTCCCGGGTTTCAGGGTTCGAGGGCTCTGAGTTTCAAGTTTCAAGTTTCAAACCTGGCATCCAGCGGCCGTCAGCCGTCGACCGACGACCGGCTAATGCGTTACCCTGCACAACTATGCGCGCCGTCGTACAACGGGTCAGCCGGGCCAGGGTTACGATCAATGGGCAAGTAGTCGGCGAAATCGGCGCGGGGTTGCTGGTGCTGCTGGGAGTAGGGCAAAACGACACTGAAGCCGATGCCGATTACCTGGCCGATAAGGTTGCGGGACTGCGCATCTTCGAAGATGCCGAAGGGAAAATGAACCGGGCCGTAGGCGAGAGCGGCGGCGCAGTATTGGCGGTTTCGCAGTTCACCCTGTATGGGGATGTGCGCCGCGGCAAGCGCCCCTCATTCGACTCCGCCGCCCGGCCGGAACAGGCGCGGCGATTCTATGAACATTTTGTCGCGAGAATCCGCGCGGCCGGCCTGCGCTGCGAGACCGGACGCTTCCAGGAGATGATGCGGGTAGAACTGGTGAATGAGGGGCCGGTGACGATTCTGCTCGACTCGCAAAAGGCGTTCTGAGTAGTTGGTAGTTGGCGCGCGCAGCTGCTCGCAGTCACTAACTACCAGCTACTAACAACCAACTACCTGCTTGTAGCAATGCATCCGCGATCTGCGCTGCGTCCACACAAGCCTTCACATCATGCGTGCGAATGATGTGCGCGCCTTGCAGCATGGCCGCGGTTTCGCTGGCCAGGGTGCCAAATGCGCGCGCCTCCACAGGAGCATCGCGGCCGTCGCGGCGCAGGGCCCGGCCGATGAACGATTTTCTGGAAGTTCCAACGACCAGCGGGAAGCCTGACTTGTGCAGTTCATGAAGACGAGCCAGGAGCGGATAATTCTGCTCGAAGTTCTTCCCGAAACCAAAGCCGGGATCGAGCGCGATACGCTCCCGCCGCACGCCCGCGCGCACGGCCGTAGCCGCCCACTCCTGCAAGTCGCTCCGCACCAGGCCGACCACGTCCTCCACCGGAGGCAGGCTGCGCCATTCTTCCGGACGGCCGCGCATGTGCATGAGCACCGCTCCGCAGCCAAGCTCGGCCACGGTTCCGGCCATGGCGGGGTCCCAGCGAAAAGCGCTGACGTCGTTAGCAATTTCCGCGCCCGCCTCCACCGCCGCCCGCGCCACTTCGGCCTTGTAGGTGTCCACCGAGATGATGCACTCGGGGCGCGCGCGCTTGATTTCCTGAATCACGGGCAGAACGCGCCGCAGCTCTTCCTCAGCCGAGACCGGAACACGCCGTTTTGAGGTACTCGGCTGATCCGTTCTGGAGGCGGGCGCCACCGCCGCGCCCGGGCGAGTGGATTCACCGCCAATATCCAGGATGTCAGCGCCTTCATCCAGCAGGCACAGGGCATGGGCGACGGCCGCGGCCGGTTCAAAGTAGAGGCCACCGTCAGAGAAGGAGTCTGGGGTAACGTTGACCACGCCCATCACCAAGGTGCGCGGGCCAAGCTCGAGGCTGCGCTTCCCGATATTCCAGCTGAAAGTCGGACGCATTCGAGTGTGATTGTAGACCTGCAAGTACTCACGTAGGGACAGCCGCCCTCGGCTGTCCGCCGGGCGAAGCTCGGAAGAGATTTCAGGCGTGCTGCGCTCGCCCGCACAGACGGGGGCGGCTGTTCCCACGCAGGTATGAGTGGATGCAATGCGAGCTGCTAAGTTGGTGGGGACAGCCTGGACAGCCGAGGGCGGCTGTCCCCACAGAAGTATTGCCGGATGGAAGGCGAGCTGCATCTCAGCTAATACCCTTGGTACGGCCTTGCGAGCGCTTGGCCCTCTGAAGCAGTGCTACAATCCAGCTAAGCTCATGCTGCGCAGGCGACTCTCTCCGCTGTTGCTGCTGGCGCTGCTGTGTGTGGGGCCCTTCGCCACCGCCGCCAGGAAACCCTCCCTGCAGGAGCAAATTGACGAGATCCTCGCCCAGCCGGAGGTATCACGCGGCTTCTGGGGCATCGAAATCGTCTCGCTGCCCAAGGGCAAAGTGCTGTACGCCCGCAACGAGCACAAACTGTTCACGCCGGCTTCCAACACTAAGCTGTTCACTACGGCTACGGCACTGGCGCTGATCGGACCGGACTACCGCTTCCGCACTACCGTCGAGACCACCGGCAGCCTGGACAAATATGGCCGGCTCAACGGCGACCTGATTCTGGTGGGGCGAGGCGATCCTAACCTCTCAGGCCGGATTCTGCCCTACAACCTGCAGACCGAACGCGACTCTCAGCCCGTCAAGGTCTTGTCGGATCTGGCCGACGTCGTAGTGCGCAAGGGGCTGAAGTTCGTGGACGGCGATGTGGTGGCCGATGACTCCTACTACGCTTTCGAACGCTACGGCGAGGGCTGGAGCCAGGACGACCTGGTGTGGGGAGACGGGGCACCGGTTTCCGCGCTAACCATTAACGACAATGTAGTGGTGGTTGACATTCTGCCCGCCGACCACATCGGCGATCGCGCCTTCGTCAGCGTGACTCCTTTCGCCGATTATTACCGCATTGACAACCGCGTTATCACTACGCCGCCGGGCACAGGCCCGCGCAAGATTTACATCAATCGCGAGCCCGGTTCCCACACCCTGACCCTGTGGGGCAACATGCCGGTGGACGACGCTGGGGCCAAGGAAGCCCTGGCCATTGAAGATCCCGCCGCTTTCGCCGCCGACCTGTTTCGCCAATTATTGGAGCAGCGGGGAGTGGTTATTTACGGGCGTACGCGCTCGCACCACACCGAACTTGCCAGCTTGTCAACGGTCACGGTGACCAGTCTGGCTTCGCACGGCGGGGGGAGTTCGGGCAACACTTCTCTGCAGGACCAGCGGGCGGTGCTGGCCAGCTACCAGTCGCAGCCGCTGGCCGAAGACCTGACCGTGATCAACAAAGTCAGCCAAAACCTGCACGCCGAGTTGCTGTTGCGCCTGCTGGGCCGGGAGAAAGGCAATGCCGGCACCATCGAGTCCGGGGAAGAGGTGGAGCGCGCCTTCCTCACGCAAAAGGTGGGCATCAGTCCTGACGAGTTTGTTTTCTACGACGGTTCTGGACTCTCCCGCGAGAACCTGGTTACGCCGCACGCCGTCGTACAGTTGCTGCAATATGCCGCCGCCCAGCCCTGGGCGCTGCTCTACCAGGGGACGCTGCCGGTGGCGGGAGTGGATGGCTCGCTGGCCGACCGCTTCAAGGGAACGCCGGGCATGGGGCGCATCCAGGGGAAGACCGGGTCGCTCAACCACGTGAATGCGCTCTCCGGCTACGCCACCACGCTGAAGGGCGAGAAGCTTGTGTTTTCCATTCTCACCAATAATCATCACCTGCCCAACCGGGAAGCGCTGAACACCATTGACCGGATCATGCTGGCGGTTATGGGGCAGTAGCTGGCAAATGGCAGTTGGTAGTTGGTGGTTGATCGTGGGTCGTTGGTCGTTCGTCGTTGCGATGCGAGCAAACCTTAAGCCAACCCTCGATCTCCATTCAGCTGCAGAACGCAAACCGGGCATCACACATGGGTGGAGACGTAACTTGTTACGTCTCGCCGGAGAGACGTTGCAAGCAACGTCTCTTCCCGGTTGTTTCTGATTTGAAACTTATCTCAGCAGGACAGGCAAAACGCACGCCTGCGGCTCCGCGGCGGCAGGCGGGTCGCGGCGGGCGGGTACGCCCAGGCTGATTTCTTCGCGAAAAGGAGATGGATCGAGCAGGCACAGTTCGCCGTCGCGGCGGAGCACGACAGAACGGGGGCCGATGGCCTGCGGAAACTGAATGCTGGCGCGCGATCCGCAGCACAGGTAGAGCGAGAGCAGGTCGCAGAACTGCAGCAGATCTACCAGGCGCTCGACCTCGGAGTGCGAGCGCGGCTGGCGGCGAAGACGCGTTTCGTGGCGGCGGCTTTCATTCTCCACGAAGGCGTGGATGCGGCCCACATCCTCGGGCGTGTCCGCGGCTGAATTCAAACGGTGCTCGGCCAGGCGGCAGAAATGGCCGCTGACCATCAGCCCGCCGATGGCGCCTGCTTTCGATTCCGCGCATTGAACCGAGGCGATCCAGGCGTCAACAAAAATGCTGACTGGAGCCTGCAGAAAGGAAAGCGGGCGGCCCGAGTTGTCGCGCAACGGCTGCGAAGCAGGGCCTTTGCCGCCGCCCGCTTCGCCACCTCCGTCAAACCTGGCCCAGCCGGCGTCGTGCAGGGCAATGGCCAGGATCACCTCGCGGTCTGGAATGGGAAAGCCCGGCGCAACAAACTGCGCTGCCAACTCTCCGGCCAGGGCGGCATGATCGGGCTGGGCGATCAGCCACCAGGCGGTCGCTTTCTGTTGCTGGGCAGCGGCCACCGCCTCCCAGGCGGGGACAGGCTCGGAAGAGGTGGAGGAAGCCGCGCTGAGAGGATAAAGAATCACCTTGGCCGCCGAGCTCGCGCCCGCTGCCGTCCCGGCATAGCCGCCGCGGCTGCCGGACCGGTGCCGGTGGGCGGTTTGCGCATGCCCTCCAGCAACTGCTTCAGCACCACTGCGTTGTTGTGCTCGATGTTCCGCGAAGCAAACAGCAGCGTCAGCTTGCTGCGCGTTTCCGCAAGCTGGTAGAGATCTTCCAGGGCCGCCACCGCCGGCGGGCGCGACAATTCCTTGAGATAACGCCGGCGGAACATCTCCCAATTCTGAGGGCGGGCGTGGAACCAGCGGCGCAATTCATCCGAGGGGGCCAGTTCTTTGAGCCATATCGGGACCGCTTCCTTGCGCACGCCGCGCGGCCACAGGCGATCCACCAGCACGCGGGCGCCATCGGAGCGCGCCGGCTTTTCGTAAACGCGTTTGACGGCGACGGGCATGGGCTTTGCTCTATTATTGTACGTTTCCTGGTGACATTCATTGAGAAGCCTACTCCTGATCTGCTCCTCTGTCCTGCTGCTGGCTCTGCTCTCCGGCTGCGATGTTCAGCGGCGCAAAAGCGATGCCGAACTGGGGCTCAACCCGCAACAGGCCGCCGGCCGCCGTGTGTTCGACTACCACTGCGCCCGCTGCCACGAAGCCTACTCCTCCCACGACCTGCAGGGCCCCAGTCTGGAACATATGTTCAAGAAGCAATATCTGACCAGCGGGCTGCCCGCCAACGACGACCGGGTCACCGAGGTGGTGCAGTACGGCAGAAGCAAGATGCCGGCCTTCGGCAATGTGCTGACGGAGCAGCAAATCAAGGATCTGCTGGCGTATTTGCACACGCTGTAAGGGCGTACGCGGGGACAGCCCCTGGATGCTTGTGTGGCGACAGCCGCCCTCGGCTGTCCGCCTGGCGAAGCCCGGTTAGCTCGCCCGCACAGGCGAGGGCGCTTGGGCCCACGTACCCCTTGGAGATGAGGGCGCCTGTGCCTACGTGCTTGTCGTAAAATAGAGATCTGCATGGGGTCTTCTGCCGAACTGGTTCAGATCAGCCTGGCGCCTCCGCGGCCGCAGCCTAAGCCACAGTGGCTGCGCGCCCGCGCTCCCGTGGGCGATAACTACCACAATCTGAAGACTTTGGCCCGCGTACTGGGCCTGCACACAGTGTGCGAGTCGGCCCAGTGCCCTAACATCGGCGAATGCTGGAACCACCGCACCGCCACCTTCATGCTGCTGGGCGATATCTGCACCCGGCGCTGCGGCTTCTGCGCCGTGCCCAAAGGCAAGCCCGGCCCGCTGGACTGGGATGAACCGCGGCGCGTGGCGGAGGCGGTGGCCACCCTGGGGCTGAAACATGCTGTCGTGACCAGCGTGAATCGTGATGACGACAACCTGGGCGGCGCCCGCATTTTCGCTCAGACGATCGAAGAAATTCGCAAGCTCACGCCGGAATGCCGAGTGGAGGTCCTGATTCCGGACTTTCAGGGAATTGATGAAGCGCTGAAGATTGTGCTCGACGCCGGCCCCGACGTGCTCAACCACAACACCGAAACCGTGCCCCGGCTCTATCGCGCAGTGCGCTCCGGCGCGCGCTATGAACGCACGTTGAAGCTGCTGGAGAACGCCAAGAAGTTCTCCCCCGGCATGGTCACCAAGTCAGGAGTGATGGTCGGACTGGGCGAAGACATGGCCGAACTGGTGGAGGTCTTCCGCGACCTGGGTGCGCGCGACGTGGACATCCTGACCGTGGGCCAGTACCTGCGGCCCTCGCGCGACCACCTGCCCATTGCCCGTTTCTATACACCCTCCGAGTTCCAGTACCTCAAGCAGGAAGCGCTGCGCTTCGGCTTCCGCCATGTGGAATCCGGCCCTCTGGTGCGCTCCAGCTATCACGCGCACGAGCAGGCAATCAGCATTTAGCACTTGGCAATTAGCACTTAGCCAATAAACGGGCGTTGCTGGAGCTTCAGCCAACTGCATTATGTCGGCGAGCAATGCCTTCGAATCTGGCCACAAAAGCCCAAGGGCTAAATGCCAAGTGCTAATTGCTAAGTGCTAATTGCTGCCTCTACAATCACTTCGCACTCACTTCCTTTTGCGAGACAACTTATGAGCGTGTGGCACGTGGTCGGAGCCTTGACGTTGGGTGTGGCGGTTGGAGTCCTTTCCGGACTTATAGGAGTTGGCGGCGGCATCGTTCTGATTCCCGCTCTGATTTACATTTTCGGCATGGATCAGCACTTGGCCCAAGGCACATCGCTGGCCATGCTGTTGCCGCCCACCGGCATTCTGGCTTTCATGGAGTACTACAAAGCCGGCAAGGTGAACTGGCAGTTGGGACTGATTATCGCCGGTGGAGTTTTCCTGGGCGGCTATTTTGGAGGCGCCTGGGCGCAGCATATCTCCGGGCCCACCTTGCGCAAACTGTTTGCTGCCGCCATGGTGGCCACCGCGGTCAAGATGTTCCTGCAGAAGTAAGAAACCAAAACCGCAGAGGACGCAAAGGGACGCCGAGGGTTAGAAAGGAAAAAACCCTAACCCATTTCCAAGTGGAACGATACGGAAGCACCCGCCAGGCAAGATCTGAATCTATAAATCCTCTGCGTCCTTGGCGTCCTCTGCGGTTTTCATTTGCGTCTCGGGGGTTAGAACTCACCAGACGCGGCAGGCGTTCTCGTGCACCATGGGTGCGCCCGCTTTGCAGCTGAACGCCTTCTGGAATTCGGGCATATTCACCACCACCCCGTTCACGCGCCAGCGCCCGGGTGAGTGCGGGTCCACCATGGTGCGCACGCGCAAAATCTGCGGGCGCTGGTTCTCGCACCAAATCTGGGCATAAGCCAGGAAGAAGCGCTGGTCGGGAGTGAAGTCGTCGGTCTTGCCCGCATCCTTCCCCGCCAGGTCGCTCACCAGCGCCATGTGGGCGATGCGCAGCCCGCCATTGTCGGCGGTGTTTTCGCCCAGGGTCAGCTTGCCATTCAGGTGCAGGTCGTCGGTAGCCACGAAGCCGTCATATTCGTTCGCCACGCAACTGGTGCGCTTTTCGAATTCGGCTTCATCCTGCTTCGACCACCAGTTGTTGAGGTTGCCGTGGGCGTCGTACTTGGCGCCTTGATCGTCGAAGCCGTGGGTCAGTTCATGGCCGATGACCATGCCGATGCCGCCGTAGTTCACGGCGTCGTCCATCCGCCGGTCGAAGAAGGGCGGCTGCAGGATGCCGGCGGGAAAGTTGATGTCATTCATCTGCGGATCATAGTAGGCGTTCACCGTGGGCGGGCTCATCTCCCACTCACCCCGGTTCACCGGCTTGCCGATCTTGTTGAGCTCGCGATGCATCTCGAAATCGGCGGAACGCTGCATGTTGCCCAGGGCATCGTCGCGCACGATATTGAGCGTGCTGTAATCGCGCCAGTGGTCGGGATAGCCGATTTTGTTGGCAATGCCTTGCAGTTTGACCAGCGCCTGCTTCTTCGTCGCCTCGGTCATCCAGGGCAGGTTCTGGATGTCTTCGCCCAGCGCTTTTTCCAGCGCCTGCACCATCTTCAGGGTGCGCGCCTTGCCATCGGGACCGAAGGTTTCGGCCACGTAGGGCTGGCCGAGCGCGAAGCCAAGATCGTTATCGGTATAAGCCACGCAACGCTTCCAGCGCGGCCGGATCTGCTCGGCGCCGGTCAGAGTCTTGCCGTAGAAGTTGAAATTTTCGTCCACGAATTTGGTGGGCAGCAGGGGCGCCGCCGAGTGCACCAGGTGCCAGCGCAGATAGGTCTTCAAGTCCTCCAAGGAGACGGATTCGAGCATGGCATTCAGGCCCTTAAAGAAGTCGGGTGCCACGACGTTGAGGCTGGCGATCTTGGGGGCGTTGACGTCAGCCAGGTACTGGTCCCAGGAAAATAACGGATCAAGCGAGACCAGCTGCTCCTTCGTCATCTTGTGGTAGATGTTCTCCGGCACGCGGCGGGAAACGCGGGTCATGGAGACCTTGGCCAAGCCGGTTTCTACATTCATTACGGTTTGAGCATCGGCGGTGGCAGCCTGGGCGCTCTCGCCCAACAGCTCCAACATGCTGGCCACATGCTGCTGGTACTTCTGCCGTGTCTCGATGGTCTTGGCATCGGCCTTGATGTAGTAGTCGCGGTCGGGCAGGCCCAGGCCAGCCTGGTCCGCTTGCGCGATCACCTGGTTGGCGTCCTTGGCGTCCTGCCCGGAGCTGAAATCAAACAACGAATTCACCCCCAACTGGTGCAGGTGCGCGATCTCCGGGGCCAGCTCCGACTTGCTCTTCAAAGCGGCAATGCGCTCCAGTTCCGGCTGCAGCGGCTGGAGTCCTTCGGCGTTGATCTTGCTCTCATCCATGCAGGCGGAGTAGTAGTCGCCGATTTTCTGCTCCACCGGCGTGCGCTTGGGGTCGCTGGCCGAATACTTCTCCAGAATCTGCCGCAGGATCGCCTGGTTGCGCTCATAAAGCTCGTTGAAGCGGCCCCAGGAGGC
>JBLMXE010000507.1:0-10940 GCA_050257615.1 Chlamydiota bacterium
CACTTCCTCGTGGCCGTGAATCTTGCAGGCTGAGGTTACCGTCTGATCCCCCACCCGCGACATGAAGGTGCTGCCGGTAACTCCGGCCAGCAGATAGTCATGGCTGCCGGCCAGGGCGGCGGTGCTGAATGCCGATTCGTTCTGCTTTTCGAACCAGCCACTGCCGTCGCTGGCGCCGCTGAAATCCAGCAAACGCCCGAAATTGCCGGAGATCATGACGAAGCGCAGGTCGAGGTTTACGCCGCCGCCGATGATATGCATGGTGCCGCGATGGTTGCCGCCCAGCGTGTAAGTTCCGGTAAAAGGCTGCCTGGGATACGTGGCGGTAGTGGTGATGAGGTCCCCGGTTCCGCTGAGATGACCGACCCCGTCAGCCATCAGGCTGGCGGCAAGAGAGAGCGAACTGTCAGAGGTGCGGAAAACGAAGGCATAACGGCCGTTCAGGGGCGTGGCCATCCGCATCAGATTGAGCTTGATCGCCTGCGCCTGGTTTGGGTCACCGGCTGGGGTGGCCCTCACCAGCACCGTCGCCGGGGTGGCAAAAACCGAAGGCGCAGTGTAGGTGGCGGCGCTGGTGGTGACGTTCGTCAGCGTGCCGCAGGCGCTACCCGAGCATCCCTTCCCGCTCATGCTCCAGGTCACGTTCTTGTTGGAGTGCCGGGTGACGGCGGCTGTGAACCTCTGCGCCGTGCCCGCAGCCATCGTCATCACCGATCGCGGGGAGATCTGCACCGAGAGCGGCGCCTGGTTCACGGTAGCCGTGGCGTTTGCCCGCGAGTCTGCCTGCGAGGTTGCGGTCACAGCCACCGTGAGCTCCGCCGGAATCTGGGCCGGCGCAGTGTACAGGCCGCCGGAGCTAATCGCGCCGCAGTCCCCTCCGGAGCAGCTGAGGCTCCACGTGACTGCGGTATTAGAAGTATTGGTAACCGTGGCCGCAAACTGTTGTGTTTCCGAGGCCCCCAGTTCAACCGCCGCGGGGAAAACAGAAACAGAAATAGAGCCGTCGGAGGAGGATCCGCCGCAGCCGGCCATCACAAGAACAAGCAGCATTGCTACCGCCGTGGATAGCGCCGCAACGTGCCGTGTCATAACTGCCTCCTTGCTCGACGGGCGCACTACACACTATTTTGTCGTGCCTCAGGCTTGATTCGACGTGAGATTGCTCACCTCTCAGCGGGTAAGTCCCAAAATGGGAGTGAGGGATGACTTTCCGCCTCGCCGGATGACCTCAAGGCATCGTTTCACAAACAAAATTCCCGGCTGGGCCTCCGGTGGTCATCCGACCTTGCCAACAGTCCGGCAACCGCAGATCAATCACTCCGTCGACGGGGCGATGGTCAGCGGAACGCTCAGCTCGAAGCTGAGAGCGGCTTCGGCCGGGATCTCGATCTGTTTGTTCCCCGTCAGCGTTCCTCCCACGAATCCGGCGCCCGCTCCGACTAGCGCGCCGATGCCGGCTCCTTTACCGCCGCCGGCCAGGCCGCCGATGAGCGCGCCTCCTGCCGCTCCGCCTCCCGTTGTGGCGGCAGTTCGCTTGCCCTTACCTTTCACCGTGTTTTCCAGCACCCTGGTTTGGATGGAGTACGTTCGCCCCTTTACCGTTATGCTGGTCAGCGCCAAGTCAAGCTGCCCTGATCCTTTGATCTTGCCCTTGGCTTTGGCTGTGACCACGGTGCCGGTAGCAGGCGCTCCCGCGGGTATGGCATGCCTTCCGCCAACGCTCACTGGTTGCGCCAATGTGGCCGGGAAGCTTTGACCTGACTGGCTGGACTTGGATGAAAGCGGCGCTCCCAATCGGACCGTTAGAACTGTGCCTGCCGGCACCACGGTGGGCCGCGGCTTCGGCTTTTCCACAGGCGGCGGAGCCGCTCGCCTGGCCCTTACCGGTTCCGCGGGTGCAGGCGGCGCCGGCGCGGATGCGGCCTCTTCTTCCACCAATGCTGCATCCTCGATGCTCACCACTCCCGGCTCCAGGCGGGCAAACTCTTCGGCCTTTTGCTGTGCCGCCGTGGTCCTGGCTGTTCCGCGCAGCGTAACTTTTCCATCTTTGACTACGGCCTCGATGGCGGAGTCTTTGGTGATTGGATCCGCAGCGATCTTGTTCTGGAGATTTCCGGCGATAGTTTCGTCGCTGGGCCGCTTGGAGCAAGCAACGACAACACCTATCACAAGAGTCAGGAGAATCACCGCAATGCGTGAGATACGGGCCTTCGGCATGACGCCTCCTCAAGGCACGCGCATTTCCATTAGTGGTTCGCGGCTTAGTCCGCCGGGTATACCTTGCTGGCAAACTCGGCGTTGACTCGCAAGGTATTCACCCAAAATTTCCCATTCTGTGCGAGTGCCCTACTAACCAGCTATCTTTTCTGCGAGATTTGGGCAACTGGCAGTACTGATAGTTGGCCGAGGGAGCATTAATTCAGAAGCTATCGGTGAAGAGACCGCTCCTTTTTTGGGAAAACCAGCTGTTGTTCCTGCCGGTTCACACCGGTTTTGCGGACGCTTTCGTATCCCCATAAGCCAATAAGCTAGAATTGCGCCTAACCGATGAGCGCGTTTCGCATTGCACTGGCCAACCTGCCGTTCCCCGCGACGCCGGCGGAGTCGGTCACGCTGGCAGAAGCGGCCATTGCGCAAGCTGGCAGCGTGCGCGCCGGCCTTATCTGTTTTCCCGAGTGCTTTGTTCCCGGCTACCGGGGAATGGGGAAGCAGGTGCCGCCGCCCGACCCTGCCTTTCTGGAGCGCGCCTGGTCCACCATCGCCGCGGCAGCGGCGAAGGCAAACATTGCGGTAGTTCTGGGGACGGAACGGATTGCCGAGGGCGCTCTGCTGGCGACCGCCTTGGTCATCAATCCTGACGGAACCACCGCCGGCTTCCAGGATAAAGTTCAGCTCGACCCTTCCGAGGATGGACTCTACACCCCCGGTTCCGGCAGGAGGGTTTTCCAGGCTGGGGAGCTAACCTTTGGAATCGCCATTTGCCATGAAGGCTGGCGTTACCCGGAAACGGTGCGCTGGGCCGCCCGAAGAGGAGCGCAGGTTGTCTTTCACCCCCATTTCCATGAAGCCGAGCCCGGCAGTTACGTGCCCGCAACCTTTGCCGATCCGGCCAACTCATTCCATGAGAAGGCAATGTTGTGCCGTGCTGCGGAGAACAGCTGCTATTTCGCCTCCGTGAACTGCGCCAGCGCTGGTTCTCCCACCACTTCGGCGGTGGTGCGGCCCGACGGCACGCTGCTCAGTTATCAGCCCTACGGCAAACCGGGGCTGCTCATCGCGGATCTGGATCTCACGGCTGCCACCGGCCTGCTGGCAGCGCGCTGCAAATCCTGAGAAAAGGACTTGCCATAGAGACACGGAGACACAGAGGTATAATTCCGCCTCATCAGGTGAAAACCCTGCGCTCTCAGTTAATTCTGCTTACCGCTGCGCTTCTGCTCGGCCTGGCGATGGTTTATTACTACCAGGGCCTGCTCCTGCCGCTGCGCCGCAGCCAGTTTCGTTTGGCGAACGCTCCGTCCGGCAACTGGTCCGATCTCTACCCCCGCTGGCTGGGCGCCCGCGAACTTCTTCTGCATGGCCGCAACCCCTACAGCCCGGAAGTGACCGGCGAGATCCAGCGCGGCTTCTATGGGCGTCCCCTTGATCCCGCCAATCCCAGGGACCCGGTTGACCAGGAAGCTTTCGCTTATCCCGTTTACGTCGTTTTTCTGCTGGCGCCCCTGCTGCCTTTTCCTTTTTCCGCCGTGCAGACCGCTTTTACCGTGATTCTTTTTGTTCTAACCCTGGCCAGTCTTTTCTTCTGGCTGCGTGGCATGAGCCTGCGCTTCTCACGCAATTCCCAGGTGCTCGCCGTGATTGCCGTGATGAGCAGCTACCCGGTTCTTGACGGGCTTCACTTGCAACAGCTTACGCTGCTGGTGGCCGCGTTTATGGCTGCGGCAATTGCGGCTCTGAGCAGCAATCGTCTCTTTCTGGCGGGCGTGCTGCTGGCCTGCGCCACCGTTAAACCGCAGCTCGTCTTCGTGCTCGCCGCCGGGCTTGTACTCTGGGCGCTTGCAGATTGGCGCGGGAGGAAGCTTTTCCTGGCCGGATTTGGACTCGCCATGTTCCTCCTGCTGGCTTCTGCGGAGTCGCTCCTGCCCGGCTGGTTTGGGCTGTGGCGACAAGCGGCTGGAAGTTATCTGGTTTACGTTCGGCCCTCACTGCTGGCCACTGTCTTGGGGGCAAGGGCAGGAGCTGTGATCGGCGGCGCTGCCGTCCTGGCCGCCATTGCTCTTTTCTGGGGCTTCCGGCGCCATGGCCCCGGATCGCAGCATTTTAACTTCTTGATTGTGAACGCGTTCTTCGTATCAACTCTGGTAGCGCCCAACGCCGGCAGCGCCAAATATAATCTGGTGCTCCTTATTCCCGCGGGACTGTGGTTGTTTTCTTTTGCCTTGGAGTTGAACACAGCGGGCGTGCTGGCTCGCTTCAGCTGGCTGATCGGGGTAAGTGCACTGCTCGGGCAGTGGCTGCTGGCGCTGATCGTGGTTTTTGCCGTCCTGACCCTGCATCATCCCCTGCAACGCGAGGCCACCCCGGTGGCGGCCGCGCCGGAAACCCTGGTTTTTTTCTTTCCCCTTCTGCTCTTGCCCTTCCTGGGGAGCGCACTCGTCCACCTCAACCAGATTCACGCCCGCAGGTGACAACGCCATGCAGAGAGGGCCAGCGCAGCTCTGCTATCGAAATTTGCCGCATTCCTTGTTAACCTCAGCGCCATGGGCCCCAGTCCGGCGACAAATTCCCGCGACTCCGTGACCGTATTCTCTCTTCCCGCGAAGGGGCCAGCAGTGTGGCAGCGCATCTTCGTCTCGGTGGCGATTGGGGTTGCCAGCGGTTTACTGTGCCGTGCTCTTATGCGGCACCTGAACCTGGGAGCTGCGGATTTCAATTATGCCCTGCGCGGTGCGCATAATCTGCTGGCCGGCAAAGATCCTTATTCAGCCTCGTTTCAGAACTACCCGCTTCCTGCCGTAATTCTTGGGCTGCCTTTCGTTGCGCTCAAGCCAGAGGTGTCCGGGGGACTTTTCTTTGGCATCAGTTCGGGATTGCTGGCCTTTGGATTCCTGCGCGAAGGCTATACACGGCTGCTGGTGTTTCTGGCGTATCCCTACTGGGCCGCAATGATAACCGTGCAATGGGCGCCGCTAGTGATGGCCAGCGCTCTGTTGCCCTGGCTGTTACCTGTCACCGTGGCCAAGCCCCAGCTCGGCGCGTCAATCTTCCTGACATATCCCACACGGCGCGGCGTGATTGGAAGCGCCATCTTCCTGGGACTCACTTTCCTCATCATGCCGAACTGGCCGCTGCGCTGGCTCTCCTCTATGGGTAATTATCCCTACTACGTGCCTTTATTCGTGCCTGCCGGTTGGAGCCTGATCTTGGCAGCCTGGCGTAGACGCGACCCGGATTCTCATCTGCTGCTGCTGAGTTGCGCAACTCCGCAGCATTGGTTCTACGACACCTTTATCCTGTGGCTGATTCCCAAAACCCGGCAGGAGATCCTGGCCACGGTGGTCCTGAGCTGGGGAGCCGGCATTACGCGCTGGTACTGCATGCCGCATTCCTGGACTGAAGTCGGGACGTGGGCGGTGTTGTGGATTTACCTGCCCATGCTGGGGGTCATTCTGCTGCGCCAGATTACTTCTCTTCGGGTTCCAGTTCGCGTTTGATTTCCGCGATGAGCTTAGGCTTGAGCCGCTCCAGCACCTGCCCCACCAGTTCCTCGATGGCCGAGGGTCCGGTCGAAGCGCTCTCCATGGCAGGCTGGGCGTGCAACTGGGAAGCTACGGCTGAGACGGTTGCCCGCGTGGCGATGGCCATGGCCGCAGACTGCATCACGCCCGCAACCCTATCGGTCGCCACCGGCGCGCCGGAAACTGCTTGCCCGAAAACGGACACTCCCGCAGCGGGCTGAGCGTTTTCCGGGTGGTATTTTTCTTCGCCAGCACTGGGTGGCACAACTTCCACCCGGGCTGCCGGACCAGGCTGGACTGCTTCTTCGCTTTTCTCTAAGGTCACGGGAGGCTCTATGTCTTCAGGGATTGCTGGCGCCTCGGCTTCAGCGAAGCTGGACGGGGCGCAAGTTTCCATGCCTGCTCCCAGGGCTTTGTCCATCTCTTCCGCCAGTGAGATGGAGCTGTCTCGGTCTTCCAGCGGAACCTCCTCCGCCTTCCATCCGTCCGCACTCGAGCCGGAGGTCTCCATCGGCCACGGCCGCTGCTCCTCTTCCGTCCTCTGTTGGGGCTCTTCAGAAGCCGCCATGCCGCCGGGAAGATTGCTCAAAATAGCGGCAATTTCATCCGGCGCTGTGGAAGTCGCCTCGGGTTGCGGCTCCTGGCTGGCCGCCGGCTCGACCGTTTCCTCTTCGTTTTCTTGCTCTTCGGCAATTCCAAAGCGGGTAGGGAATGCCGTCACCCACTGGGTGCGGTCAGGATCGAAAGCCGGATCAACTCCGGGCATCTCGGAGGGCCGCGGCGCAGCCGCGGAAATTTCCGGCGCGGCGGCAGACATTTCAGGCGCCTCCGGCAAGCTGGGCGCATGAGCTGTAATCGGAGAAACAAAGGTTGCGGATTCCGGGACTGCGGCTTCCGAGGGCGCGGCGACTGCGAACTCCGGTGCCTCCGTCACTCCGGTGGCGAAATTCGCACCCGCTGAAGCAGCAGCGGCCCGGCTGGCGCTTACTGGCGGCATTTCCGGCTGATCGCCAGGCGAAGGTGCAACCTCTGCCTCTACGCTGAATTCGGCTGACCCGCTTGCGGTGGCAAGGGTCGTGGTCCTCTCGCTAAAAGGCTCTTCAGGGCCGGCGCCAGCCTGTGTAGCCGGAGAAAATTCGCTCCCAGACGCCTCGGGCGCAACTTCAAACTCGCTGGCTGGAGGTGCGGGCGTTGCCTTTGTTCGCTCTTCTGCCTTCTCGGGTGCGGCACTGGGGGAGGTTTCCGCGGCCTTTGACGGCGCTTCTTCTTGCTCCTCCAGTTTGCGCGTCGTGGTTGCAAAATCCTCTTCTGGCGCTTCCTCCCATTGCGGTTTGGGCTTCGGTTGCGGCCCCAGCTTTCCCCGGCTCTTAGCCTTGGGGGCCTGGGCGGCGGCGATGTCGCCAAAACGGGCAACCGCAGCTGCCAGCTCGCTGGCTTCGAACGGCTTCACAATCAGCGCCTCGGCTCGCGCCCGCTGCGCGTCTTCTTTGCGGAAGGGTTCCAACTTACCCACCGTCAACACTATGGGCAAGCCTGCCGTCGCGGGGTTTTCTTTCAGGCGCTGGCAAACTTCCAGGCCGCTATACCCCGGCATGTAGATATCCAGGATCAGCAGGTCAGGTTCCTGCTCTCCTGCTTTCTTGAGGGCAGCCGCCCCGTTGCTAACGCAGGTCACCTCGTGCCCAGCCTCGCTGAGGATCTTCTTGCCCATGTTCTGGGCGGTCACACTATCGTCGGCAAGCAGGATTTTCACTGCGAAATTTTCCTTTTTTTGGGGAGTTACGACGAAACGTTACTGTGTTGCAGCCCCCTAAGTCAACGAGAAGGGGAGCACGAAGGTAACACCAAAGGTCAGAGCCATAGGCGCACCGCTCTCCACCCGTAAATACCTGCATGGCCGACCTTTATAGGAGGCGATCCATGATGGTTCAGAAGGGATTCAGCTTGTGTTTCTTTTTCTTTTTTTTGCTAGAAGAGGTGCCCTGATCTTTGCTCTCCTTCACCTTTTGCGCGGTGGCGCTCTTCGGCGAGGTATTGTTCGCGCTCGCTGCATCGTTGATCTGCGTCGGAGCGGGTGCCGGCGTGGTCAGGCCGTCATTAGAGCTCGCGGGCTGACCATTCGCCGCTGGCGCTGCGCCACTGGCCGGCTGTGCCGGCGCGGCTTGCGGATTGCTGCCGGTCGAAGAGGTCAGGTCCTCAATACCGCTGCTGTTGGAATCGGTGCTCGGAGCGGACGTGGGTGCCGGAGCAGGTGAGGCCGCAGCATCGTTCCCAGCCGGCGTACCATTACTACCCGTCCCGGCAGCATTGTCGGGCGCTGCCCCTTCGTTGGGCGAATCGCTACGCGGAATGGGCTGGTTGGGCGGCGGGGTCGCGCCGGGCTGTATCTGCTCTACACTGACCGTGCCGCTCCCTTGTCCACCGACACTGGCGCCGGCCAGCACTCGACCCGCCTCCTGCACCACCTGCGTGGCGCTGGTTGGCTTAGCATCCACCAGCGTGGGTTCGCCCACCCGGGCCGCTTCCGCCGTATCCGGGTGCCGGCTGAAGTTGCCCATCACCCGGCTGAACATTCCCGGCTCACGGCGGCTGGCTTCCTCCGCCTTATTCTGTTCGATGGCTTGTTGCGTCGGCGTCGGGATGGGCTGATGCAGCGCCTCCAGGCGTCGTTTGGCGTCCTCCGCCCGCGCCATCATGGGGTAGCGGGTGATGATCTTGCCATAGGCCTGGGCCGCGTCCCGCGTAAAGTCCGCAATTAGTTTCCCCTTGGCGGTCTCGTTGAGCTTGCCCAGGCGAATGGCGTTAACCTCGCCTTCATAGCACTGGCCCAGCAGAAACAGGTTTTCATCCGCCTTGCTATAGAGCGGATAAGATTCGACCACGTCCTGCAGGCGGGCAATGGCCGCAGGATAGGATTGCCGCAGGTAATAGAAGTGCCCAATGCGGTATTCACGCTCCGCCAGCACCTCCTGCACTTCGCGCAGCTTCTCCTTGGCGACGGGCACCAGCTTGCTGTCGGGATACTGCAGAATGAGCTGCCGGTATTCGTCTTGGGCCCGGATGGCATGGGTGAAGTCGCGGTCCGGCTTTTCCATCTGCTGGTAGTGGATGTTGGCGATCTTCATCTGTGCTTCCGCCGCTTCCGGCATGTTGGGGAAGAAGGTGATGAAGTCCTTGTACTCGATTTCCGCCTGCTGCAGGGAAGCGGTGCCGCCTTCCGCATACCAGGAGTCGCCCACTGCCAGCTTGGCGCGGGCCACGTATTCCGAGTCGGGATAGGTGTTAATCAGGGTCTGCAGGCTGAGCCGCGCCACGTCGAACTTGTTGTGCTTCATCGCGTCCATGGCCCGGTCGAACAGCACCTTGTCGGGCTGCTTGGAACCCACGTCCGCAAGGGGATTCTGCACCTTCTTATTGGTGCAGGCGACCGCAAAAGCCAGCAGAATCAGTACGCCGGAAACCGTTAGAAGACGACGAAACATTACCTACCTCATGGCTTAGGAGTGCCCGGGATCTCGCGCCCAGAAGAACCTGAATACACCAACTTTACACCTTCTGCAGAGTCGCTTCCATGGCCGCTTTCAGCAGGGTTTGGGCGTTGCTCTTGGGATTACCTGTCCCGAACACCGCGTTGCCCGCCACCAGAATTTCCGCCCCGGCGCGCACGATATTTCCCACCGTATCCAGCGCCACCCCGCCATCTACTTCCACCCGGAAATTCAACCCGCGCTCCGTCCGTAAACGAACCAGCTTGCGGATCTTATTCAAGGAGTTGGGGATAAAACGCTGGCCGCCGAAACCCGGGTTCACCGACATGACCAGCACGTAATCCACCATGTCGAGCACTTCGCTTAAATTCTCCACCGGAGTAGCCGGGTTGAGTACCACTCCCACCTGCGCCCCATGGCTGCGGATAAGTTGCAACGTGCGGTGCAGGTGAACGCAAGCTTCCTCATGAACGGAAATCCAATCCGCCCCCGCGTTGATGAACTCGGGAATGTACTGGTCGGGGTTTTCGATCATGAGGTGGCAGTCGAGCGGGATTTCCGTCGCCTTGCGCAGGGATGCTACCACCGGTGGGCCGAGCGTGATATTGGGCACGAAATGCCCGTCCATCACGTCCACGTGCAACACACTTCCGCCCCCCTCCACCGCCGCTTGCACTTGTTCGGCAAGGTGAGCGAAATCAGCCGAGAGGATCGAGGGCGCCAGTTCAATCAACCGCAG
This sequence comes from Chlamydiota bacterium, assembly GCA_050257615.1. Taxonomy (GTDB): domain Bacteria; phylum Acidobacteriota; class Terriglobia; order Terriglobales; family Acidobacteriaceae; genus JAICWP01. Next base: position 9,966 of record JBLMXE010000507.1, read on the forward strand.
AAGTCCTGGGCACTGAATTCTGGGGAGATTCTACCATGCTGGCCGCGCTCAGCCGCGCTTGCTCTTTACATTTCAATAGCCTGAAGGTCTTGCCGGTCGAAGGCAGGACCCGAACAACATCCCCCAACTCCGAAATCGCGAGAGAGTCCCGCACTGTCGCCCAGGTTCGCATCGAAACAGAGGATGGCATGGCAGGAGGACCATCATGCCCGATTCGAGAGAGCATAGGAACACCCCGCCCAAGCGGCCTTCACCCTGGAACCTGGGCGGGTTGACCCCGCGGCAGTTGAGCCTGCGGGTGTGGCACGGCATCAACGATGATGATGTTTTTGGCCGCGCCGGCCAGATCGCCTACGGATTCCTGTTTGCGGTTTTTCCCTTGTTCATGTTCCTGCTGGCCATTCTAGGAACCGTGACAGGCCCCCATTCTTCCATTCAGCAGCACCTGGTGATGGAATCCACCGATGCCATGCCCCCAGCCGCCGCAAAGGTGGTGCAGCATGTGGTCGCGGAAACCACGCGCGCCAGCGGCAGCGGCAAGTTGTCCTTCGGCCTGATTCTTACTCTCCTGGCCGCTACCTCCGCCATGACCAACGTCATGGATACTCTCAATGCCGCCTACAGCGTGCGCGAGGGGCGCTCCTTCCTCAAATTTCGCGCCATTGCGGTGGGACTTACCGTTGCTATTGGCATCCTCATACTTATTGCCCTGACCATTGTTCTCTACGGCAACACCATCGCCAACAGCGTTGGCGGCCTGGTGGGCCTGAGCACCGTCACAACCTGGATATGGAAGGTCGCCCAATGGCCCGTAGCGGTCTTCTTTTTGCTCTTCTCATTCGCCCTGATCTACTACTTCGGGCCGGATGTGGAGTTCCCTGTGTGGCACTGGATCAGCCCCGGCTCGGTGGCGGCCGTATTCCTCTGGGCGGTGGTTTCCTTCGGCCTGCGCGTCTATCTGCACTTCTTCGATAG